>NZ_JBMXYC010000028.1:0-20622 GCF_053996935.1 Candidatus Alkanophaga liquidiphilum | reverse complement strand
TGGCTGAAGCAGTTGAGGCGGCTGTGCAAGGTCTATGAGAAAATAGAGAGGAAGAGGGATGACTTCCTGCACAAGCTTTCGAGGTTCTACGTGGATAATTACGATCTCATAGCGGTTGAGGACTTGGAAATAGAAAACATGAAGAGGAATCACAACCTCTCAACACAAATCTCGGACGCCTCGTGGCGGAAGTTCCTTCACTACCTGTCTTACAAGGCTGCGAGCGCCGGTAAGACGATAGTGAAGGTCTCTCCAAGAGGCACGTCCGAAGGTCTATCTTGGGATGACCCGCTGCGAGATTATATATCGGCGAGGAGAATATTGGAAAGAGCGGGGTGGGGCCCACCCTCAGAGCCTGTGGAGAGGAGACCTCTACTCCATGTTCCCGTTTCGGCGGTGCTCATGGGGCAAGTCTCCTCGACGAAGCAGGAACCTATGACCTCACTGGATGTCCCTTCAGTGAGGGAGGAGGTCACAGCTTGCATGCATGTTAGAGCCCGAAAGTTTTCCTCGCAGCCTCGACGCCGGTGCCGACGCTTTCGATGACGCCATGTTTTGCGAGGACTCCTTCTAACGCCTGAATCGCCGTGAGAATGTCCCGTGCTGAGATGTTACCCATCGTGGCGATTCTGAAAATTTTGCCTTTCAGCCGCTCCTGCCCGCCGGCGATGACAATTCCGAGTTTCTTCATGCCGCCCCTGAGCTGGTCGTCCGTAATTCCGTTCGGAATGCGAACTGCGGTGACGGTGTTCGAATATTCGCTGAACTCGTTGAGTCTTGGGAAGAGATCAAGTCGCAAGCTGAGGACTGCTGCCCTGACAGCCTCCGCCATGCTCTTGTGCCTTTTTATCCTGTTCTCCAAGCCCTCTTCCTTTATTATCTCCAAAGCCTCCTTGAGTGCGAAGAAGAGCGGAAGCGTCGGCGTATACGGCGTCTGCCCCTTTTCAAAGCTTCTTTTATATGCCTGTAAATCCATGTAGTAAGGAACTTTTCCCTTGTTTTCCTCAATGACCTCCCAAGCTCGCTCACTGACCGAAACTGCGGAGAGTCCAGGCGGCATGCCGAGGCATTTCTGCGAGCCGACAATGGCGATGTCCACGCCGAGTTTGTCCACCGGAACGTCGGTCCCGCCGATCGAAGTTATGCAATCGAGGATGAAGAGGGCGTCGTATTTCCTTGCGAGCTTTCCGATTTCCCGTGCGGGGTTCAGCATGCCGACTGAAGTTTCGTTATGCACTAGCGTTACCGCCCTTACTTCCTTTTCTTCTTCAAGGGCTCTCTTTACCGCCTCTAAATCGATGGGTAAGCCCCATTCAAATTCCACAGGAACAACAACGCCGTATCTTTCCGCAATCTCCTTGAGACGCTCCCCGAACTTGCCGTTCGCTATGGTTACGACTTTGCTGCCATGTCCGATGCCGAGGACGTTCCCGACTGCCGCTTCCATCGCGCACGTGCCGGAGCCGCTGAGCACGAAAATGTCGTTCCCCGTCTGGAATACATATTTCAGCAGCTCCACGCACTCCCGGTAAAGGGCGGCGAACTCCTCACCACGATGGTTGATGACTGGTTTCGACAACGCCCGCAGGATTCGTGGTGATACCGTCACCGGACCCGGCAGCATCACAAGCTCGTTCTCGGTCCTTGAATACTCCATGGTCTCCCCTTTAACTTCTTACTTACTTTAAGCTCCCAATAAATCTTTAATGGCTTTTATTTCATCCTTCCCAATGATAACAATAAGCACGTCTCCTGCAAGTATCTTGGTATCCGGGCTCGGGTTCGTTAGAAGCGTGCCGCCACGCTTCAACGCAACTACCATCGCCCCCGTCTTCTCTCTTATTTTTGACTCCCTTATTGTGCTGCTCGCAACCTTAGAGCGTTCGGAAACCTCAAACTCCTCAATGACGACGTCCTCGCCGGCGAAAGATAAGTCGATAAAGTCACAGACGCCGGGGTGCAATATTGCCCTCGCCATCCGCACGCCGCACAGCGCCTCAGGCAAAATTACTCGCTCTGCCCCAGCTTTCAATAAATGCTTACGTCCTTCCTCGTCGTCAGCCCTCGAAACTATCCTTATGTTCGGGTTCAAGTCCTTTGCGTTCAGCACGACGAGCAGGTTGTCAGATTCTTCGTGTAACGTCGTTATCAAGCCCTTCGCCCTTTTTACACCCGCCCTCTCCAAAATTTCCTCCTTACGGGCATCTCCTACTATAAAAGGAACGTCTGGCTCATATATCCCTCTGAACGCCTCCTCCCGTTTATCTATTATTACGACCCTCTCGCCCCTCGCCCGAAACTCCTCTACGACCTTCCTGCCTATGCGATCGTAGCCGCACACTATTATATGACCGTGCATCTTCTTTATTTCCCGCTCCCGCATGCCCATTCTCATCATCTCTCTCAGGTGCCCTTCCACCATCATCTCTATGAACGTCGTCAGCGCATAAAGAATTGCGCCGACACCGAACGTCATCAGGAGCAGCGCAAAAATCATGCCCGCTCTCGTCTGCGGCGTAATGTCGCCGTAGCCGACCGTCGTGACCGTCGCCACCGTCCAGTAAGCTGATGTAAGAAAATCAACTTTCTCGATGATATGGAAGCCGACACAACCGACCAACAAGACCAACGACAATATCAAGATAGAAATCTTCACACGCCGCAGCATCCAGCACACCATTTCATCTTATTACCCTTCCCCCGATTCAAACTTTACTTTCAGCAGCAGCATTACAGCAGCGACTCCGAGAATGGAGCATAGCAAGTAAGGATACACCGGGTTCAACTCCGCAGCAAAACCAGAAAGCAACGGTCCTAAGAGCGTGCCCATGCCGATCGCGGTCTCGTAGATGCCCAATGCACTTCCTTTACGCACGGTGCTCGCTGCCAGCGTAATTGCAGAGGGGTAAACAATGCCTATGGCTAAGCCCATGGCTGCCAGGATTGCCAGAAATTGGTAAAGGTTGTTCGTAACTGCCAGCGACGCCATGAGAGCACTACATCCCGTGATGCCTGTGGTTATGAGCAGCTTCTTTTCATACCTCTCCATAATACTGCCTGCTCCTGCGAACGTAAAGGTGCGCACGAGGCTGAAGGTCGCCAGCGAGAGCCCGATTCCGGTCTCGCTCACGAATCGTTTGGCAATCACCGGGAAAAACACGAAGAGCACGCTCACGAAAAAGCCGTAAACGAAGGCGGCAGAGGCATAAATGACGTTCCGGCTCTCGTAAGCGTGGGTTTCCTGCGGAGGGTCAGCGGCGTATCCGTTCCGCTCCGCTCCCTCCACACCTCTTGCAGCCGCAGGCGTGCCCACCCTCGTGAAAAACGTGAGGGCTGCCGCTGAGAACCCCAGAGCGCCGCAGAACACAAACGCCGCCTTAAAGTCAAAATAGTCGAGCAGGACGCATGCGAGAAACGGCGCGGCGGTGTAAGCCGCACTTATTGCGGCGCTGTAAAAGCCCATTGCCCGCCCCCTCCCGTCTGACGCCGTTGGCGCCTCTGCGGCGACAGCCCCTATGACTGGAAACCACGCGCCAAGAAACAAGCCGAGCACGGCTGCCGCCGCAAAAATGGTCATGAAATCGTAAGCCAACAAGAAAAGTATGGAAGTAGTGGCGAGCCCGCCCGTGCCTACGAGCAGCACGCCCTTCCGCCCGACTTTATCGGACAGCCGCCCGAAAGGGAGGCTCGTTGCGGTAAAGAGGAGGGCGGTGACTGCGCCTATTATGCCTATCTGCGAGTAGGAGCATGCGTGTGCCGCCGCATATAACGGAACTACAGGACGTAGCCCCGCAAAGCATGCCGTCCCGAGAAACGTTATTACTATGACCAAGGGCAAGTAGTCGCCTCGCAGTGGGAGCTTATGCCGTCTGTTCATTCCCGCCCGCTCCATAAATGGCATAGGCATTTCTAATCAACTGCTTTTTTCAAAACTTTCTTGCCACGCGCCGACGGTAGAATCTCAAGCTCGCCGCCTTCGAACTTTTTGTGCAACTCATCGCCACCGAAGAGCCAATCCAAAAAGACCGCAAGCGCTGCAACTTCCGAATGTGGTTGATTTCCAACTGCGACGTTCCAGTCCGCAAGCTTGTAAACTTCCGCCGGCACCTTCTCGGCGCCGACCACCACCAGCAGCTTTGAACGTTTTGCCTCCTTCCTTATTTCTTCAATCACTTCAGGAAGGTTTATCCCATACATCGTGAGATGGCAGACCTTTCCGCCTTCAGTTTTCCACTTTCGAACTTCCGCACGCCAATTCTCGCAGATCTCCACGTAAAAGTTCCCGCCCCACCTTTTTGCAACCTCCATCACCCCATTTTTTATCTTAACGTCCTTAGACGCGAGGAGCATGCCGTTCGCTCCAAAAGCACGGGCGACCAAGCCGACGTGCGTCGTCACCCTCTTGTCTCTTTCGGGGCGGTGTCCGAGCCGCAGCACCACAACTTCCATCATCCTAACTTCTTTTCGGATTATTTTATTGCGTCGTGACGGCAAGGCGTGCTGAAACGTCAAGACGGTTAAAGGTGCAAGTTCAAATTATAAACAATGAACGAGGAGGAGGAAGTTTTGCGGGCGATGAAGCGGTGCGGTGTCGGCGTCGTGCTCACGCTGCCGTGCGAGAAGATGCGGCAGCTGTTCGAGCTTGTAGCGATGGACGGTGCGTTTTGTCACATCCCGCTCAGCAGAGAAGAAAACGGCGTCGGCATCGCCGCTGGCGTCTTTCTTGGCGGGCTGAACCCGCTGATGCTGATTCAAAGCACGGGCTTAGGGAACATGATTAACGCTTTGATGTCGTTGTCCGTTACTTACAAGTTGCCGCTGCCCATCATTGCGAGCTGGCGTGGCGTTTACGCTGAGAGGATTCCAGCGCAAGTGCCGCTGGGACGGACTTTGCCTCGCGTTCTCGAAGCTCTCGGCATACCGCACACGGAAATAAACAACGTTGAGGCGCTGAGTCTCATAGAAGGTGCCATAAAAAATGCTTTTGAGGAAGAAACGCCGCACATCATCCTGATTTCGCCGAAGGTCTGGGAATCGGCGGACACTGCGGCAGAGACGGCAGCAGCAACTCGGTCCACGAGCGAGTTAAGAAGATTCTTACAAGAACGCCGTGAAAACGGCGGACGGCGCAGGGCGAAACCCGAGCTGACGAGGTTCGATGCCATAAAGATAATTTCGGAATATTTGAAGAACGAGGCAGTCATTTCGAACATAGGCGTGCCGAGCAAAGAGCTTTTTGCCGCCAGGGACCGCCCGCTGAACTTCTACATGCTGGGAAGCTTGGGGCAGGCGACTCCCATTGGGTTGGGGTTAGCGACTGCTTTCAAGCTGCGAAACGTTCGGCAAAGCGTCTTTGTATTAGAGGGCGACGGCGCCCTACTGATGAGCGGCGCCCTGCCGACCGTTGCGTTCTCTGCAAGGCATAAACTCGTGTCAAAGCTCGTTATTTTTTGCTTAGACAATGGGACGTGGGGGAGCACAGGCGACCAGCCGACGTATGCGCAGTTCCTTGACATGGAGCTGCTGGCGAGAGCCTCTGGCATCGAAAATACGACGAAAGTGCACACCGAAGCGGAGTTGCGAGGTGCGCTTGAAAATTTAGACGGTAAGCTAAGCGACGTGAGCTTCTTACATGTGCTCGTGACACCGGGGAACGCCCGAGTCCCGAACATCCCACTGTCGCCGGTGGAGATTAAAAGGAGGTTCGTTAATGCCTTGCAGTGAGCGTCTTGTCGGGGAGCGGCACGACTTGGCGCTGCGTGGCATGACAGGAACGTGGTTAAATAATCCAAAGCAGGAGTCAGAGAAGAATGCTGAAAGTTGTCTGAATATTCAGACTGCCCGGTGATAACGAGCACCGCTGCTTACGCCCATCCAAATTGTCCTTATGGGCATTCATATGCCCGCGAAACGCTTGCTCACTTCGTTACCCGAATGTTTCGCCCATCGCAAAGTCTAAGAACGTTCGTTAATGGTGGTAAGAGAAAATTTTGCAAAAAAGCGACGCTCAAAGTGGGCGTGGAGTGTTTGTCGATTTAACATGACTAACGCGCCCTGCAAATCCCAACCAGAAACTTAACAAAGCACAGTTATTTGAAAGAGATATGATGATATTTGACGACGTTGGCAGTTACCCGCTGCCTGCGGGCGTGAGTCGCAAGTGGGTAGAAGAATCTCTTGCAAAGAATCCCGACGACGAGCGTCTTCGCAAGGTCGTGGAGGACGCATTCCGTCAGAAAATAAAGGCAGGCGTCGAACTCCCGAACTACCCACAATTCCAAAACATGATTTCGCAGTTTTTGACGCCAATCATGGACAACAGCCGCTGGGAGACGCCGATGTTGATGCGGGAGGGGGAGGCTAAGATTCCGGAGGTAGAGCTGCTGGCAGGTGTCGCCGCCGAGCTCGGCAAGCGGCTTAAACTTAGACTTTGCGTCACAGGACCCATCGAGCTTTACTATCACAAGTTTGGAGCGTCGCTCTACATGGACGTTCTTTTGAACATAGCGGAGTCGCTGAACCGGTTCATAAAATGGGGCGTGGAACGGGCGGCGGCGCTGAACATGGAAGTAAAGGCTGTCAGCCTCGACGAGCCGAGCTTGGGACTTAATCCTAAAATTCGAGAGGAGGGGATTTCCGAAGCGCTCGAAGCGGCTTCGAAGTTCGCCCACAGTCACAAAATAGACGTACAGCTGCATCTGCACTCGCCGCTCTTCTATAAGCATGTTTTAAGCATTGAAGGCGTTTCTGTGATAGGCGTGGAGTCCGCCGCCAACCCTTCTTACTTAGATTTGATAGACCGACGGGACTTGGAGCGACACGACAAATTCCTGAGGGTTGGAGTCGCAAGAACCGACATTCTGAATATGGCGGCGGAATACAACGAGCAGCACGACACAAATGTCTTTAAAGAGCCTGATGGCCTCACGAAAGTCGTTAACCTATATAATTCGCCGGAGGAGGTGAAAGCGAGGTTGAAGAAAGCTCATTCCGTTTTCGGCGATATTATAAAATATGTAGGACCGGATTGCGGTTTGGGAACATTTCCATCGCAAGAAGTTGCGTTTCTGTTGCTGAAAAACACTGCTAAGGGTTTAAAGCTGTTTAGGGATGAGTTATAAGGCGTCGGTGCTATCGTTGGAGCGCCAGCGGTGCATGGGGTAGCTCCACCTTAAGCTGTGTGAGCGAAGTTTCTTAGACAAACTTTTATCTCATCACTCCTAAATGAAAATAGAATGGAGGCGAGGGACAGGAAGGAGGAGAATGCGAGGAAGACGGTGATATTGCGGGTTGCGGAAGCGTATCACAGGGACGCTGGCAGAGGGATAGCGAGAGTGGACCCGGAGATCATGGAAGAACTCGGCTTAATCAGCGGTGACGTCATCGAGATTGAAGGGCGGAGCAAGGCGACGGCAATAGTTTGGCCAGGCTACCCTGACGACAGAGGTAAGGGTATAATCCGGATAGACGGAAACATCCGGAGCAATGCGGGCGTCGGGATTGACGACAGGGTGCGGGTAAGGAAGACCATGGTAAGAGATGCAAAGAAGGTTGTTTTGGAGCCGATGCACCCGATAAAAATCGTCGGTGGCGAGAGGTTTATTGCGAGAGCCTTAGAGGGGCGCCCTCTCACCAAAGGTCAGATGATACGGGTGGAGATGCTCGGCAGCCCTGTGACGTTCACGGTCGCAAACACAATTCCCGCAGGCACGGTTATCGTGAAGCTGGACACGCAAATAATCCTGAGAAGCGCGCCCAGCGTGGGTGAGGGAGTGCCACGTGTCACTTACGAGGATATAGGTGGGCTGAAGAAGGAAATAGCGTTGATAAGGTAGATGGTGGAGCTGCCGCTGCGGCACCCTGAGCTTTTCGAGCGCCTCGGCATAGACCCGCCAAAAGGAGTTCTCCTGCACGGACCGCCCGGCACCGGGAAGACTCTCATCGCAAAGGCGGTGGCGAACGAAACTGACGCCACTTTCATAAGCATTTCCGGTCCGGAAATCATGAGCAAGTTCTACGGCGAGTCCGAACGACAATTAAGAGAAATTTTCGAAAGGGCGAAAAGGGAGGCGCCTTCAATCATTTTCATTGACGAGCTCGACTCGATAGCGCCGAAGCGAGAGGAAGTCACGGGTGAAGTTGAGCGGAGGGTCGTCGCTCAACTCCTCGCCCTCATGGATGGCTTGGAAGCCCGGGGGCAGGTAGTGGTCATCGGCGCAACTAACAGACCGAACGCTCTCGACCCGGCGTTGCGACGTCCCGGCAGGTTCGACAGAGAAATCGAAATCGGCATCCCTGATAGGAATGGGCGTTATGAGATTTTACAGATACACACACGGGGCATGCCGCTCGCCGACGAC
The DNA here is from genome assembly GCF_053996935.1 of Candidatus Alkanophaga liquidiphilum. NCBI lineage: Archaea > Methanobacteriati > Methanobacteriota > Methanomicrobia > Candidatus Alkanophagales > Candidatus Alkanophaga > Candidatus Alkanophaga liquidiphilum. Next base: position 12,262 of record NZ_JBMXYC010000028.1, on the reverse strand, counting down.
GTCGACCTCGAAAAGCTGGCTGACATCACGCACGGCTTCGTCGGCGCCGACCTTGCGTCGCTTTGTAAGGAGGCGGCGATGCATGCGCTCCGCAGGATTCTCCCAGAGATCAATCTTGACGAAGAGATCCCGGCTGAGGTGATAGGAAAATTAAAGGTAACAAGGAAGGATTTTGAGGAGGCTCTAAGGAACATAGAGCCTTCTGCTTTGCGTGAGGTTTTTGTAGAGATTCCGAAGGTCAAATGGGAGGACATAGGTGGCTTAGAAAAGGTGAAGCAGGAACTGAAGGAGATTGTGGAGTGGCCGCTCAAGTATCCTGAATTTTTTGAGCGGCTGAAGATGAAGCCGCCTAAGGGTGTTCTCCTATTCGGACCGCCCGGCACCGGGAAGACGCTGCTGGCGAAGGCGGCGGCGAACGAGAGCGAGGCGAATTTCATTTCGGTGAAGGGTCCAGAGTTGCTGTCAAAATGGGTAGGGGAGTCAGAACGTGCTGTCCGTGAGACATTCAGGAAGGCGAAGCAGGCGGCGCCCTGCATCATCTTCTTCGACGAAATCGACGCAATCGCTCCCGTTCGTGGCTCAGGCTTCGACTCGCACGTCACCGAACGTGTAGTTTCGCAAATATTAACCGAAATGGACGGGCTGGAGGAGCTTAGGGATGTTATCATAATAGCAGCGACGAACCGCCCCGATTTGGTAGACCCGGCGTTATTGCGTCCGGGCAGGTTAGACAGACTGATTTACATACCCGCCCCGAACAGGGAAGAGAGGAAGAAAATATTCGAGGTTCATCTCAGGGGGAAGCCTTTAGCCGATGATGTTAATTTGGACGATCTCGCGAGGCGGACTGAAGGTTACGTCGGCGCCGACATCGAGGCAATTTGCAGAGAAGCAGCGATGATGGCACTTCGTGAGCATTTGTCGTCCGTTGTTGCTGATAAATACATAAAAGATTCTACTGAAAATATCATCATAAGAAAGGAGCATTTCGAGCAGGCGTTAAAGCGGGTCAAGCCGACGACGACTCCAAAAACTTTGAAGGAGTTTGCAGGTAAAGCAGAGGACTTTGTGAGATATGCGTATGTTTAGCGTGTTTGGCTGGCGTTGGCAACATTGACGGTCTTGGCAATATTGACGGTCTTTGACCCATTAGCCGGCAACACGGTAGGGATGATATTTAAATATGAGAGAATAAAGGATTGAGGAGGTGTTGAGGATTAGTGTGAGGTGCAAGATAAGCGCTTCTGTCGTAAAGGAGTGCATAGATGCTATTACGGCGGTGGTTGATGAGGGTCGCTTGAAAATATCAGAGGAGGGGCTCAGGCTGCGTGCTGTTGACCCTGCGAACGTTGCGATGGTTTCTTTCGAGATGAGCAGCGACGCTTTTGAGGAGTTTGAGTTCGAGCACGAGAAGGAGTTGGAAGCCGGCATCGACTTCATAAAACTCTCGAGTATTATAGACATGGGTGTCAAGGAACTGGCGGAGTTCGAGCTCGATACCGAGAAGCACAAGCTCTACACGAAGCTCGGCAGCCTTGCATACACAATCTCGCTCCTCGACCCTTCGACGATAAGGAAGGAGCCTAAGGTGCCAGAGCTCGACCTCCCGGTGCAGGTAGTTATCGAGGCGGACGTCTTCAGGCGTGCCATAAGAGCAGCTGAGAGGATAGGCGACCACATATTGCTCGGCGTGGACGGCGACGCCTTCTACATGGAGACCGAAAGCGATACCGACAAAGTTAGATTCGAACTCAGCAAGGAGCAGCTCATTGACATCATTCCAGGGGTCGTGCGCTCGATGTATTCTTTGGAATATCTTTCTGCGATGAGTAAGGGGTTGAGCAAAGCAGACCACGTCACGCTGAGCATCGGTAAGGATTACCCGCTACGCTTGGACTTTGAGCTCGCCGACGGGCATGCGCACGTCAGCTACCTACTGGCGCCGAGAATAGAGGCTGAATGACGTTAAGGGAATACCTCTATCCATTTACCTCAAGAGCTTCAGAGTTTCTCTCGGCGTCTGGGATAACCTTAGAGGATTTAGTCCGTTCTGCAGCGTTCGAGAGCGCACGGCTCAGAGCTAAAGAAAGAATACTACAGGCAATAAAGAAGGGGGAAATAAAGAAGTCCACGGCGCTCGTCGGTGTGCGTGCTGAGAAAGAGCTTTTCTCTTACCTGCTCGCTCAGATTTTCGTCTCCTGTGTGGAGGATACGTTTCTTTTGAGGAGATATGCAACTGCGGAGGCAAAAGCCGCATACAAGCAGCTACTTGTGGATTTTTATTCCGAGGCTGCGCAGGAGCTTATTTATGAACTTTCTGAGGATTTTGGCGTGCGTGTGGCGTTCGACGGCGATGGCAGGACAAGCGTGAAGGTGCACTTCACGGACTACCTGCGGCTGACGAATAGCATTCGAGACGAGAGCTGGAAGCTCGTGAACCGCCCTCTTCATAAAGGCTGGGTAGCGCTTTCGCTGGAGGAGTTTGCAAGGCTCATGCAGGAGGCGGTTAGGGGTCGTATTCTTAAAAAGCTTCCATTGAACGTAAATAAGGAGGTTTGTAAGGCGTTACGTCCGTATTTAGAGGAGATAGCACGAGAGCTTGCGAAAAAGAAGGAGGCGCTGGGCGTTGGCGTTGAGCTGCGGATGGAGATTGATGAAGACTGCTTCCCGCCGTGCATTTCAGAGCTGCTACGGCACGTAAGAAGCGGAATGAGCGTGTCGCACCCTGCAAGGTTCGCAGTAACCTCTTTCCTCTTGAATTTAGGCATCAACGTCGAAAAGGTGGTCGCAACGTTCGTCAATTTGCCGGACTTCGACGAAGAGAAGACGAGGTATCAAGTGGAGCACATCGCCGGCGTCAGAAGCAGCAAGAAATACTCGCCGCCGTCGTGCGCCACGATGCAGACTTACGGGAACTGCTTTAAAAATGCCGATTGCGAAGGCATCTCACACCCACTTGCTTATTACGAGCGGAAATTGAGGGAGAAATACGGGGGCAATAGAACACAAGAGGGGAAAAATAACAGCAATGCTGGCAGCGTAAGGCAGCTTAGACGCACAGCTTCTAAGTCGTCGAAAAGAAGCAGGTGATGCGTTGGCGGCGTGTTGTGGGCAGTCTTTGATTGTGGTGCTCAATTAAACCTTACCCTTTGCTAAGCTCTCGGCAAAATTTGCGTCCCTTTCCGCTTTTATTGCAGTAATTCTTTCACTAACCCAACAGCTTCGCCATGAACGGACCCTCTCTCCGGTAACCAAAACGCACGTAATACTCACGAACGCCGATACCGCTCATCACAACAATTTTTCCGAAGCCCTCGGCAGCAGCAAGCTCCTCTGCGGTCTTAAGCAGCGCCGCTCCGAAGCCCCTATGTTGCCAGCTTGAGCGTTTCCGCACGCTCAGCGGGAGCGCCTCGCCGTAAACATGCAACTCTCGGATTAAGGCGGCGTCTTCGAGTTCTGGACGATGCGGGCGATATGGGAACCTCAACCGCAAAAATGCAACGAGCACGTCGTTCTCAACGTCCTCGTAAGAAATAAAAAGCTCTCTGCCGCCGCATGCCTCGTAGCTCTCGCAGAGAAGCTCGATGTTAGCGTCTTCAGGCGGCTTACCTCGCAGGTAAGAGTGTCCAGCCTCTCGACAACGGATGCATCGGCATGAGATGCCCATTTCCTTGAGTTTTTTGAGTGCGAGTTGCCGCAAATTGCTCTTTTTCACGCCGGCGACGATGAGCTGCGCCGGGATGTCTCGCTGGACTCTCTGAATGCGCACCCACTTTGGGATGATTTTCTTCACGTTTGCGATGAGCTCCACTGCTCGCTCGTCGTCTAACGGCTCGTAGTCGCCTCGCCTCCACATTTCATAAAGTTCAGTGCCTTCGAGCACGAGCGTCGGGTAGATTTTCAAGTAATCGGGCTTGAATCGCTCGTCTTTGAAAATGCGATGGAACATTTTGAGGTCACGTTTGAAATCGGAGCCGGGGAGCCCTGGCATGATGTGGAAGCCAACTTTGAGTGCACTGTCTTTCAGCCTTCGGTTCGCCTCGATGGTGTCTTCGACCGTGTGCCCCCGCCGTATCAGCTCAAGGACGTCGCTTTCGACGTGTTGGACGCCGAGCTCGACCTTTGTGGCGCCGAGCTCCAGCATCAAATCAATCTCACGCTCCCGGGCATAGTCGGGTCTCGTCTCGAAAGTCGTGCCGACGTTCCGCACTTCCACGCCGTGTTCACGGGCGAAGTCCGCCATGGCACGCAGGCATTCGCCTACGAACCACCGCTGGTATTCTTCCGGGCGGGCGGTGAGCGTGCCGCCCATGAGAATCAGCTCGACCTTCGTGACGTCGTGTCCGATTTCGTGGAGCTGGCAGAGACGGTGCCGCACCTGCCTGTATGGGTCATAATCGTTCTGCGCAGCCCTTAGCGCTGCGGGCTCCCTACCGACGTAGCTTTGCGGCGAGTTAAACGGGGAATGGGGACCGCCGGGGCACATCACGCAGCGTCCGTGCGGGCAGGGATGCGGTGACGTCATCACCGCAACCGGCGCAACGCCGGAAATCGTGCGCACCGGCTTTTCTTTTAGGAGTTCTTCCAGCTTTTCCAGATTTGTGAGTTTCAAGTTTCTCGCAACTGCGAGCACGTCGGCGTCCTTCGGCATGCCACGTAGCCCATATTTTCGGCTCACCCGCCTTTTTATCTTGCACACTTCTGCCTTGCTCCTCACAGGCGTTTCTGCGAGCACCAACGCTATCTCAACGCAAGCCTCGTGGCTTCGAGCTTCTGGGGACAATCCGACGACTTCGGCAGGTGGACTCATTTTTGTGTTCAAGGACGCACCTATGCTCACTATGCGTAGTTTTATTTAGTCTATGTTTTCTAAAACTTAACGTGGTCGGGCAAGTAGTTGTAACGTCGCCGAGCAGGCTGCATTTCACGCTCATAGACTTGAACGGCGCCCTTGGAAGAGTGGACGGTGGTGTGGGCGTTGCGTTAAACGAGCCACACATGCGAGTGCTCGTGGAGGTCTCGGAGCGTTGGGACGCAGAGGGGGACGCATTTCTCGTCTTAGAGCGTATAAAAAGCTGTATTTCTCTGAGAAACAAATACAGAGTGCGAGTTTTGCGGGCGTTGCCAAGGCATGTCGGTTTAGGCTCGATGACGCAACTCTCCCTCTGCATTGCGAGAGGTGTGACGCTGCTCGAATTTTTAGACAGCGGTAGGAGTTATACCATTAGAGAACTCGCAGAAATCGTGAGGCGGGGCGGCACTTCTGGCATTGGAGTTGCGGCGTTCGAGCGTGGCGGCTTCATCCTCGACTGCGGGCACGCTTTCTGTTCCAACACCTCAGAAGCAAAAAGGAAGCGTGCGAAGACGAGCTTCTTGCCGTCAGCGGCATCAAACGCTCCGCCCCCTCCTGTGTTGTTTCAGAAGCCTCTGCCTGAGGACTGGTATTTCGTCGTCGTCGTTCCAAACGTGCGGCGGGGCGCCCACGGCGGTGAGGAGGTCGAAATTTTCAAAAAATACTGCCCGATAGATGGTAGGGAAGTGGAAAAGCTATGTAGAATAATCCTGATGAAGCTGTTGCCAGCGGTCGTTGAGAAGGATGCAGAGGCGTTCGGGGAAGCATTAAAGACCATACAGGGCGTCGGTTTCAAGAAAATAGAGGTTGAACTCCAACACGATATCATAAAAGAGCTTTTCTCGTTCTTTGAGGAGCGAGCGCTGGGTTACGGGATGTCATCCTTCGGTCCGACAACTTATGCGCTCGTGTGCGGCGAGAAGAGAGCGCAAAAGCTCTCTGGAGAAGTAAATGACTTTCTTGCGGAAAAGGGTGTTTCTTTTTTTGTGACGTATTCCAACGTAAATAACAACGGACACGTAGCTACTTTTACAGAGAGCAATAAAAAATAAGTAAATGATGTTATTTAGTTAGCTCCTTCGTCTTCTTGTCAGAGCGAATGTCGTAAGGATTGCTAAGCCTGCAAACGCAGCTTCGAAGCCCGGCGTCGGCGTTGGCGTCTCTACGGGCGGTGTCTCTACGGGCGGCGTCTCTACGGGCGGCGTCTCTACGGGCGGCGTCTCTACGGGCGGCGTCTCTACGGGCGGTGTCTCTACGGGCGGCGTCGGCGTTTGCGCTGGTGCGGGGGTTGTAGGCGCTGGCGTTGGGGTCTTCTTTGACCCTGGTAGATACCTCTTAGCAGTTACGGTAACAGAGGCGCTACCTGTGACGCCGTTGGCGGTTGCGGTGACGGTAGTTGAGCCTTTGGCGATTGCCGTGAAGAGCACAGCGGTCCCAGCGGTCGTATTGAGGGTGCCGACCGCGGGGTTGCTGACACTCCACGTAAACGTCACGCCGGGCATTGGGTTTCCATACTGGTCGTATGCAGTTGCCGTGAACACTTGCGTGTTCCCAACCTTTAAGGATGCAGTCGCCGGGTTTACCACGACGGACGTCACAACTAATGGCACGAATATTGTGAAGGGAGCGTCGCTGACGTCAGAAGCGCTGTTCCCGGCGTTGTCGTAGGCAGTCACCCGGACGTAGCAATTGTTACTTGTTGCCGGTATGCTCGGCACCGTCCACGTATACATGCCTGTAAGGCCGGTCATCGTCACGCCGGTAGCCACGACGTCCCACGTGACGCCGCCGTCTGTCGAATACTCGATGTCCACATAAGCTATGCCGGAAGCGTCCGTAGCACCCCAACCTATCGTCTGCACGCTTCCCGCCGTCCAGTTTTCGCCGCCATTCGGCGAAAGCACGCTCACCGTCGGCGGCACTGCTTCAAGTAGGCTGAAATCTATGGTTACGTCGTTTGGCGGTAGCGTCCCGGTGAGCGTTGCCGTCACACTACTATCTTGGTAGTTAGTGGCACTTGCGGTGATTACCGCATTCATAGTCCATGGAGAATACCCCACTATCTGGATACCATAAGTGCCGTCGGCGGCTGTGGTGGTGCTGTTCACGACATTCCCGGTTGCGGCGTCAATCACTTCGACGGTCGCTCCTGCAATCGGCACTCCCTTCAGCGCATCCGTCACATTGCCTACCACGATACATGTGTATGGAATTTGCGCGGAAACCGTTGCAATACCTGCGAGGAAAGCCACGAGGATTACTGCCGTGATAGCAATTTTGCTCATCAAATCACCTCCATCCTAAAATTACTCAGCACATATATAACTTTTCTTTCGGTTTTCGCAAAGTGCTAACGCCTTTTACGCCTTGTTAAGCAAAAAATAGGGGAAAAGGGTAACCCCTTACATCCACGTGAGCGTGGCGCTTTCGGTCATGCGGATGAGGTAGCCTTTTCCGGGCGTTAATTCTGTGAAGTCGTCGAAGTAAGGCGGATAGTACGTCTGCGAGCCGTTTATCGGGTCATATGTCCACAGCATGTCATACTTGCCCGCTATCGAGCTCAACGCCACGTCAATGCTGTAATCATCCAAGGACAACGGCACTGCTATCGCGTTCCAGCCCGAATACAAGCTCACATTGAGAGTTATTGAGGGTATCACGGTTATCGTTCTCGTCTCACTGACGTTCCAGTTTCCGAGCGTGTCGTTCGCCCAGACGTAGAACGTGTAGGTGCCTTCTGACAAGTTCGTTATTATGTAGAGGTAAATGCCCGCTGCATAATGAAGCATCGTGTAATTCTCACCGTTCCAGTTCAGCAGGACCACATCTACGCCGTTCACGTCAGTAACGTTTACCGACACCATCACCCAAGTGCTATAAACGACGCTGCCGTTCTCAGGCGTTGGCGGCGTCAGGAACTCCACAACTGGACCCCATACGTCCTCTACGAACTCAAAAGTGCCGTCGGACTCATCCTCAGCGCCGAGCCCCCAGGCGTCTGTGGCATTTGCTCTTATAAGATACGTGTCCGCAGCGCTCAAGCCAGAGGTATCCCAAAAGGCGCTCCAAGTGCCGTTTGTGGCATCGCCCTCTACGAGCGTTCCGGCACCTATCTCCGTCCAGTTCACACCGTCAACGGACCAGAAGAAGGTCACGCCCTCGACGCCGACGTCGTCAGTAGCTCTGGCTGATACCTCTACGGTCTCGCCGACAACAAAGCTTTCGCCGCCGTTCGGATAAAGAACCTCAACCGTCGGGTAGCAGACGCTGTTCACCTCGCACGGCGTGCCGCCTTCCACAAGGCTCTCAAGCCACTCGCCTGCGCCGTTAAGCTCCGCTGTGTAATTCTCACTCGCAACATTTGGGTAGGTAACGTTGTCAATTTCGTTTCCTGCGGCATCCTTGAGAACGATGGTGTCACCATCGTTGTTTAGCCATGCGCTAGTGACGCCGAGGTCGATAACCAAATACGTCGTTCCATATCCAGCTATGAACGCCGTCGCGTTGTTTGCAAGTATGACGTAGCCTCTTGCGGGGACCTCCCCGGCGTCTATCGTCTTCCCATCAACACTCCAGCCCGTTATGTCTATATCGATGTCGTTCGGGTTATAGAGTTCAAGCCACTCGTTATCCTTCTCCGGTGCCACAGCATCGTACATTATTTCATTTATCCTCGGCCTCCAGAGCACGTTCGTCGTCAGCGTAACCTCATCGCTCGCTCCTGGGTCTTCGACGCACGTGGCAGTGACTTTCACGTTGTATGTTCCGGCGGCGGCGTCGGTGACGTTCAGCAGAACAGTTGCGTTCTCGCCGGCATTTAGGGTCACGCTCGTGACGTTTAAGGCTGCTACTGCTGCTCCATTAATGTTTTCGAGCGTTAAACCGAACGTAGCGTTTGTGCTCCCAAGATTCGAGACCGTCAGGACGTATGTTGCATTTATCCCTGTGAACGTGCTCTTCTCATAAGCGTCCGCAGCCAGTTTGACGAAGTATTCGGAAACATACGCCTCTATACTGCTCGGCTCACTCTCCTGTGGCGGCTTCAGCCACTCGTCATCCCACGCCGTGACGTTTATCAGCAGCGTCTCCGGCGGCGTCAGCCCCGCTACGACGAAATACGTCTCTGTGGTGTTGTCGAGAAGTGTTCCATTCTTGTAAACGCTGTATTTAACGACGTCAGCCGCCGTGCTTTCCTCCCACGTGACGTTAATAGCAGTAAGATTCAAACGCTCGTAGCTTAGGCCCTCGACGGCGGGCGGCGCCGGATCTACGGTGAGGTCAAAGTCATAATGCGGTAGGGAGTCAAAAGTCGCAGTCTCGTTGGCTTCCTCCCAAGTCCCCATGTATAGCACCTTGAATTTTATGGGCTTGCCGACGTCGCTGCTGTTGTCCGTGCTGATTATCAACTCATACTCGCCAGTCTCAGAAACTGTAGTAACGTTGCCTGTAACGCTTCCGACGGCGCCGACGACCTCTGCAACTACGACGGTGTCTGCGGGCGCAGCAGCCTTATCAACGACTACGCTCCCCGAAAACGCCGTCGGCTGCGGCGGCGGCGTCTGGCTCACGACGACGCTCATAACCGCTGCCGTAACCAGCATTAGCACGACCAGCCCAGTTAATGCAGAACGCACTTTCATACGCATCATCTCCGCTTTTTAAGCAGAAAAAACTATTATATATAAGTTGCGAGATGACACGAAGTAGTTGTGAAACGCTGAAGTTAGAAGGCAAAATGCTCATACAATAGCAGCAACAAAGCGAGACGCCCGTCAGTGTGGCGTGTTAAGGACCTACGAATCCAAATTCCGTCTGGCAAATCACACACTTCAGCCCGCTTTCCTCCAAAATCCCTTTAACCTTCAGCATTTCCTCGTAGTTTGGCTTTTTTATGTCTCGCCTCCTGAACTCAGGACGGTAGTCAAGCACGCAGACTTGGACGCTTGGCTCCCAGCCCGCTAACTTTTCGCCCATCCTGTAGATTTCTTCGAGAGAGATTATCGCCGGATTGTAAGGAATGCCCACGCCCACAAATATCTTGTCAAAATACTCGTCGAGTAGGTATTTCACGGCACGCCACCCGGTTTCCTTTAGCTTCCTCGCAATCTCCTTGTCCTTCATCCCCGTAATTTTCATGAAAGTATCCAAGCGCAGCCCCTTCACGTCAGGACCTACGTCAGTCATCCCTGCCTCGTAAAGCTCGTCTATGTAGTCTTCGGTTAAAATTACGGCGTTCGTGTCCACGTGCAGCCTCGCTTTCTCATCTTTGTTAAGCTTTTTCAGCGCTTTAAGGAATGAAACGAGCCAGCGGCGGTTGAGCGTGGACTCACCGCCGGAAATCGTAAGCCTATCCACACGGTAGCGGCGGCGCTCGTAAGTGAGGAGCTTCGCAGCCTGCAACGGCGTCAGCGGCTCGTCAACCGAGGAGTAAACCGCTGTCCAGTTCTGGCACGTCGGGCATCTTAGAATGCAGCCGTGCGCAAAGCACGCCACCTCGATGGCTTTCAAAAAAGTTTTTGGTTTTAAGTGGTAAGGCGTGCCAACGCCGCCGGCGGCGTGCCCTTGAAAGCTCGAGACGATGCGTAAAGGTAACTGCCTTTCAATCTCAGAGCGCTCAGCCACGATTTCCATCCCCTCCTGCACTGGCGTTATGCAACTCTGCCTCAGTTCGCCATCGATGATCACAGCGCACGAGAAGCAGCCGCCCGTCCCGCAAGGCGCAAATATCGTTTTTTCGTCGCCCCACGCTGGGAAACTTGAGATCCTGTAGCCTGCCATTTCCAAAGCTTTAAGCACGGTTATTCTCTCAGGCACGCTGTATTCCTCACCGTCTATTTTCACAGTAACCTCACGCACGTTTTTTAGCTCGTCCGCAGAAAGCTCAACCAGCCGCCGAGCCTCGTAGGGGCATGCAGCAACGCACGCACCACAACCGACGCAAAACTCCCGTCCTCTTCGTTCCGTCAAGATTTCCAAGAATTCACATTTTACAAAGAGTCTGCAGAAGTCGCAGCCCATGCATTCATGAGCCTCGGCCTTAAACAGTTTCATCAGTTTATTTTAGACATACGCCGCTTTTTATCTTACCCCTATGCGGACTTTGAAAAAAGCGTTACTTTAAAATTTTAGCGCATCTAAAAAGAACACAAGGTTCATGCAGCGTGCAAGCGTGGGCGGATTGTTGGGAGTGCGCGTGGATAGGGTGCAAGAGGCATGAGAACCGAGCTTGTGAGGCTTTGCTACCAGTGTGGGGTGTGCGTCGCAGCGTGTCCGGTGCGAAAGGTGAAAAATTTATCACCGCGCAGCATCATTTACGGCGTACTGACTGCGAGCCCCGGCGAAAAGCTGGAGCGGTGCGGTGCCTGGGACTGTTTGCTTTGTAACGAGTGTCTTGAAGCCTGCCCACAGAGCGTTGACTTTCCGAGCTTCGTGCTGAGTCTCAGGGAAGATGCCGGCGTGCGGAAGGAAGTGCTGGCGCACAGGGGAATATTCACCGAAATTGCGGAACTGATGGCTCTGCTTGACAACGGCATCGCAATGAGCTTCGCCGGCGAGACTTCGAACTTCGGCGAGGGCGAATACGGCTATTTCCCGGGTTGTTTAGACTTTTTTGACCTCTTCATGGATGTGGATGCCAACTTCCACGAAATCGGCGACGCCAGCATAAAGCTGCTGAACGCCGCTGGCATAAAGCCACAACTCCTGAGCTTGAAGTGCTGCGGGCACGATGTTTTATACCAAGGCAACAAAGAGCTTTTCGAGACTCTTAAGGCATTCAACGCGCAAAAAATAAAAGAAAGCGGGGTGAAAAAGCTCGTGGTGAGCTGCGCGGAGTGCCTTCACACCTTTAAGAAGTATTACGAGCTTGACGTCGAGGTTTTGCACATTTCAGAAGTTCTCAGCGACGCTTTAAAAAGCGGCGCTCTTGAACTTCGAAGCGCCGGCAGAATAGTAACGTATCATGACCCCTGCTCGCTGGGCAGGCACCTTGGCATCTACGATGCCCCTCGTGAGGTATTGCGGATGTGCGGCGTGAAGCTCGTGGAAATGGAGCACTCCAGAGAGCGGGCGCAGTGTTGCGGTGTAAGTGGGATGATGAGCTGCAATGATTTCGCAAAGGCGTTGCGGTTGCTGCGGCTTGAAGAGGCGGAAGCGACTGGCGCCGAAGTTCTTGTGACGACGTGCCCGAAGTGCGTGGCGCACCTCAACTGCTTGCGGCGGGAAATGCCTGAAAAAATTGAGACGCTTGACCTTACAGTCTTTCTTGGAAGGTTGCTGGACAGCGGCGAGCAGGTTTATCAAGACAGCGGCGAGCAGGTTTATCAAGACAGCGGCGAGCAGGTTTATCAAGACAGCGGCGAGCAGGTTTATCAAGACAGCGGCGAGCAGGTTTATCAAGACAGCGGCGAG
>NZ_JBMXYC010000027.1:0-84675 GCF_053996935.1 Candidatus Alkanophaga liquidiphilum | reverse complement strand
GAAGAAGCTGCGCTGGCACATCGACCATTTCCTGAACGCCGACGGCGTGAGCGTCGAGGCGGTCCTCCTCCTCGACGCCCCGGAGTGCGACGTTGCGCAATTCCTAAACGGACGCTTCCCCCACGTCGAGCGTTTCGGCGCCAGCGACTGCCGCTGCGAAAGCCACCTCTTCTTCGCCGAACGCCCTGAGTTCGAAGAGACGCTTAGAACTTCCTTTAGCTTCAAACATCTAAAGCTCGACGCAACACAGCAGTAAACTAAGGCGAGCTGTGTAAGCTGAGAAGATGAAAATGCCCTGCTTTGCAATCAATTTGCATTGCTGTCGCAGAAGTTTAGCTGCTGCTCACGACACGACTTGGAAGGCGCTCAATTTTTCTGCACGCATGCCAATGGGTAACGATGTTTGTCGGTATCGACCACGGAACTGCCGCAATACGGTTCGCGTGCATTCCTGAGGTTGTGGAGGAAGGAGATGTTAAGAGGCTTGAAGCTGGAGCTAAAATTTTCGAGCTTCGCAGGGAGGCGGCAGCAAAATTGAGCGGCGCTGAAATTCTGAGCACTGTGGAAGCGGAGCTTGGCGTGAAACTGGATGATTGGAAGCTCGTGGCTGTGACATATTCCATGGGTGATGCATTCTCCACGATACGATGGCTGAGCGACGTTAAGGGCAGAGGTTCTTTGGAGGGTGGCGCCGGCACTTTCGTCGGCGGTGGCACGAGGGTTTTTGACGCCATAAAACGGGCGAAGATCCCCGCAATCTTAATCCCCGGAATACACGCCCGCTCGGAAATAGATGAGAGGATGAAATTCTTTTCACACGGAGCCTCGCCTGAGAAGGTCGGTGTCGCCTACTTCATTTATAAAAGCGGCTTTGAGAACTTCGTGTTCTCAGATGTAAGTTCGAACACCGTAACGGTAGCAGTTGCAAATAGCCGTATTATGGGCGCTCTCGACGCTTGCATTTTCGCCCCCGGCACGAAACAGGGACCTTTGGACCTACGGCTCATCAGAGCTGTCGACTCCGGAAAAATGACGGCGAACGAGGCTTTTTCTAAAGGAGGCGTGTTTGCGAGACCGCATTTCGTAGCTGACAAGGCGTTGGCGATGCGGACGCTAGCGCTGTTCGTCGCCATGGAGTTGAGCGCAATGAGCGTGCTCGTTTCCGAGTTCGTTAATAGCTTTGAGTTTTTCACGACGGGCGCCGTCGGCGAGCGTGAGGATTTCAGAGCCACCGTGGAATGGTACTTAAAAAGGAAGGTTCGCTCCGTAACCAGATACGGTGCGGCAATGGGCTGCGCCCTCATCGCAAGGGACGTTTTCAGGGGCGCGAATGAAATTTTAGGAATTGCGGTTGAAATTTAAATGCCGGCAAGTGATGCGTGTTGCATAAAGGAGGAATGAAATGATAGCGCTTTTTGGGCTGCTGACCGTGATTGTTTTGTCAGTAGTGGTCGTGAGAATAGGGGCGATAGCGCTCGAACTCACTGGACTTTCTCGGGATGTTGCCGCTTTCCAGGCGCAGTCCGCATTCTCAGGCGTGGGCTTTACGACTTCTGAATCCGAGTTTATAGTCTCCCACCCGGTAAGGCGGCGTGTCGTCCGCATCCTGATGCTTCTCGGTAGCGTCGGCATCACCTCAACCGTTGCCACTCTCATACTCACGTTTGTCGGGCAGACAGGAGAAGCTGCTGCCCTCCGCCTTTTGATCCTCTCCGCAGGGCTGCTCGCCATTTGGGTCTTGGCAAGCTCCGAATATGTGTATCGGGCGACGAGGGGGCTGATAGTGTGGACGCTGGACAGGTGGACGTCGTTGCGGATCTACGACTATGAGCAGCTGCTCGGACTGGGGCATGGCTACACCATCTCAAGAATTACAGTGAAGTCCGACAGCTGGATGAGCAGGCGGCAGCTGCGGGACCTGAAGCTTGATTTGGAGGGTGTTTTGGTTCTGGCAATATACAGAAAGGTCGGCGACGTGGAGAAGTTCATTGGCGCACCAAATGGGGACACCGTAATCGAGCCCGGCGACGTGCTGATATGCTACGGGCGCAAGGACGCTTGCATCTCGCTCTCGCAGCGCTTTAAGGGTACGGCGGGCGACTTAGAACACCAAGAACAAATTGAAAAGGAGCTGCATCTGTCTCGCCTGAGGGAGGCAAGAGGCGGCTTTGATGCGTGATGCAGGGATGGAAACAGTTCGAATAAGAAATGAATCCGACATGTTTTTCAACTAAGAAGGAAATTTGCCGGGTTGTTGTGCAGGCAGTTCGTTCTATTGATTTAGGACGATGTTGCCGCTAATCCCCTCCTTAAGAGGCGGCAGGGGAGGCGGGTGGGAAAGTTTTCTAAGTAAGAAAGTTCTATTAAAAATTTGGTGGAAGTAAGGAAGACGGTCAGGTGCAAGCTCGTAGGCTTGACGAGGCGGAAGAGGGAGTTGCTCGACAAGGAGTATAATCACTTCCAGCTCTGGCTTGAGACGGGAGAAGACAGAGGTGTATATTCAGCATACAAGCAAGATGCGAAGTGGCTATACAAGAAAGCGAAGCGGATGAAAAGCGTTCCAATAAGAAAAGATTTGATAGATATTCAAAGAAGGGACACTAAAATAGCCAAATACTGGGCGAGGATAAGGGTAAAAGGTGTGAGAGGGGGCGTAAAAGTCGCACTTGCTCATCAACCTTTCAATTTCGAGGAGTGTGAAGTATGTGAGTCTCTACTTGTCAGGAAGGGTGGAGAATTCTACCTTCATGTCACGGTCAAGAAGGATGTCGAGCTGAAGAAAGAATACGCATCCATCATAGCGATAGACGTGGGAGCGAGATGGGTAGCCGTGTCGGTGGCACGGCACCGCGGCAAACCGAAGTTCTACGGCAGAAAAGTGAGGGCGGTTAGAGGAAAGTATTTCTGGCTGAGGCGCAAGCTCGGAAGGGAGAAGAAGCAGAGGGCGATAAAGAAGATAGGAGACAAGGAGCGAAGGACGGTGAATGATGAGCTTCACAAGATAGCAAAGGACATTGTTGACGAGGCTGGGAGGGTCAACGCAATAATCGCCATAGGCGACCTAAACGGGGTCAGGAACAACAGCAAGGGCAAGGGGAGGAAGGTGAAGAACGGGAAGGTGAATTCGATGCCGTTCTACCGCCTGAAGGAGTACATCAAGTATAAGGCGTTGGAGAGAGGCATCCTAGTCATAGAAGTTCCGGAGCACAACACATCGAAGCAGTGTTCACGCTGCGGCTCGCTGCGAACGGAAAGACCTTCCCAAGGAGTTTTCATCTGCGAGGACTGCGGCTATCAGGTTAATGCGGATGTGAACGGAGCCAAGAACCTACTGAAACGAGCCATGGGCTATATGCTCATGGTAGGAGCTGTCGTGACCCAGCTCGAAGGGGAGCGGTTCGTTCTGAACCACACTCCCCAACCTCAAGCATCCGGCGGATGCCCTCAATGGAGGGAGGAGGTCACGAGAAAAGGTTATCCGAAAGCGCTACACGACCACAAAGTTTTAAAGAGGGACGGAGAATGTTAAGGTGTGCCGTTAAAGTCTTTCTTCATGAGGCTCATCCCGAGATTCGTGTTCAGAGTGCCGTTCTTAGAGAGGTTTGTATTTCTCACAAGTCGGCTACATGATGCGCTCCAAGCCCGTGTTTATGCCAGCTACGAGCGGCTTCTTGAGGAGGAAATAAAAGAGGGGAAGATTCCTGAACACGTCGCAATAATAATGGACGGCAATAGAAGATACGCCGAAAAGATAGGCGAAGCTCGTCACAAGGGACACTACTACGGCGCTGAGGTTACCAACAAAGTGATAGATTGGTGTTTTGATTTGGGGGTGAGGCAGCTTACCCTCTACACGTTCTCAATCGAGAACTTCAACAGGAGCGAGGAGGAGAAAAAGGAGCTTTTCCGCCTGATAAAGGAGAAGTTTGAGGAAGTCTGCCAGAACGAACGCATACACGAGAAGAAGATAAAAGTTAGGGCTGTGGGAGAGCTAAAGTTGCTCCCTGAGGACCTGCAACAAGCGATAAAAAGGGCGGAGTCTTCCACCGCCGAATACACGAACTTCACGCTGAACATTGCAATCGCATACAGTGGACGCCGAGAAATCGTGGAGGCGGCACGCTACATCGCCGAAAAGGTGAAAAGGGGCGAGCTGAGCGTCGAGGACATCGACGAAAACGTAATTTCGAGGCACCTCTGCATCGGCTCAGATTGCTGCGGCGCCGCCGGAGACCGCGGCGGCAACGGCGGTGTTGACCTCATAATCAGAACGGGCGGTGAATTGCGGCTCAGCAACTTCATACCGTGGCAGGCGCTCGGCAATGAGTGCGCCGCCTACTTCTGCGCCCCTTACTGGCCGGAGTTCCGCAAAATAGATTTGCTACGGGCGATAAGGACGTTCCAGCAGCGCGAAGCTGAGCGGCGGAGCACCATGCTCAGAGCCTTGAAACTCGCCAAGATTTATGGGGACGCACTGAGAGCTAAGAGCTTCGAGTGGGCGTAGCGCCGCATGAGCACGCCGAAGCCTGCCGCTAAAACACCCTAGCGCTCCCGAACGCACCGCAACAGCGGCAGCTCGCCCGACAACAACATCCAAAAACTTTTTTATTGACGACAATCTTGACGTATGGAGCTTACCGACCCCTCGCTCATATTGTTCTTGGTGGGCATAATCATAGTGTTGGGCTTCGTGGTCAATTACCTTTTCCTAAGGACTGGCATCGCCGACCCGCTCTTCCTCCTCATCTTCGGGCTTTTTCTTGGCTCTTACTTAAGGGTCATAGAGCCTGCGGTGCTCATGCCGCTCGCCCCGATATTTTCGCAAGTGGCGCTGCTCATAATTCTCGTGGATGGCGGCTTGGACACGAACTTATACGAAGCGTTAAAAGGCGGCGCTCATGCGATATTATTGGCGGTCGTCTGTTTCTTGCTTTCCATGTTTGCGGTGGCGCTCGCTGCTGTCCACTTTTTGGGCTGGGAGCTTTTATACGGGCTGCTCTTCGGCGCAATTGTCGGAAATCCGACGCCGCTTGTCGTGTTTTCAGTGGTGAAGCGGCTGGGATTGAAAGAGCGGACAGCCACCGTCCTGAGGTTAGAGGCGACGGTCGCTGAGATTTTGGCGATAGTAACGGCGTTAGCCCTTCTTGAGTCGCTCGCCACGCCGCAGCCTCTGCCGTCTGCGATAATAGCAGATGCGATCAGTAAGTTTTCGGTCGGCGGGATGATAGGGATTATCGCCGGCGTCCTCTGGTACTTTGTGCTTGACAAGGTGCGGGAACTTCCGTTCTCCTACATGCTCACGCTCGCTGCAGCGTTCATCGTGTTCAGCATCGTTGAGAGCCTCGGCGGGAGCGGCCCTGTTAGCGCATTGCTCTTCGGTCTGACACTCGGCAACGAAGAGAGCATTGCTTATATTCTGAGGCACGAGCGGGAAATATTGCGCTTTGACGAAACGATGCGCGCATTTCACTCCGAAATTTCATTTTTTATACGAGCGTTCTTCTTCGTCTATCTCGGCGCAATATGCTCAGTGTCGCAATCCGACATCATAATTTACGGCATCCTTATTTCCTTGACATTACTTGCCGCTCGTATTATCTCGGTCTTAGTATGCACCGTGCGGACCAACCTCTGGGCGGATGCGGCGGTGATGAGCTTCATGCTCCCCCGGGGCTTGGCGGCAGCGGTTCTTGCGACGCTTGTCCTCAGCTTCGCAGACCATTTTCCCAGAGGCATGCAGGACGCCCTTATCATCTCAGAACTCACGTTCGTCGTCATCTTCGTCACCATCCTGATATGCACTGTGAGCACTTGCTTCTTCTTAAGAAGAATTGCTATTAGGGGCTGAGTTACCTTGTATGGACAATTTTAATCACGTCGTTGTTTTTCAGGGCGTAGTCGGCGCTGAGCCTGCGTTTTGTCCTTGCGTCTACCGCATACAAGAAACTTTGTCCGATTTCGGTATGGACTGCGAATGCAAGGTCTCTGGCTGTGCTGCCACGCTTCATGAGGAAGGCGTCCGGAAGCGTTCTACCTACGGAGTCGCAGAGCTTGTTCTCATCCTCAACGGGATAAACGACGATGTGGTCGAGGAGGTCGAAGACTGCCCTGTTTATGCATTCTTGGACGCCACTGCTCCCGAATTCCCGCAGCAGCCTCCGCATTCTTTCGAGCGCCGCCCTTTGTGCATTAGTAACATCTGCTATGATTTCAAAATCCGAGTCGCCAGCGAGGTATTTTATGATGTTGTTCTTTGCCGCCGTCCGCAGTGCGAGCTCCATCTCCGCACTGCACGGAATTACAATGCGATCGAGCGCCTTAAGCCTCTCTAAAAACTCTTTAGGTGCGATGTCCATTTTATTTGCGGCTATTAGCATCTTCTTGCTCTCCTCGACGACGTGCGTCGCAAGCGTCTTTAGGGCGTCGTCGTCCCAATTTTTGACGTCGCCGTTGGCGGTCTTCATAGTCTTGGACAACGCCGCCTTCATCTGCGTCTCGGTAATGCCGACGCCCGCAAGCTGCTCGGTCAGCAGTCTCTCCGCTTTTGCCCCTTCAAGCTCGATCCGCCGCTGAACCTTCCGCCAGTTGCGCTGAATTATCCCAAAGACCCACATTCGTATTTCTTCTTCAAAAAAGGCGACATCCTCGACCGGGTCATGACTGCCGATGTTCACGATATTTCCGTCGGCATCCGTGCTCCCGGAGGCGTCGACGACGTGAATTATCGATTCCGCCCGCCGCAGGTTGTCAAGAAACTCGTTGCCCAAGCCCCGCCCCTTGTGGGCGTCCTTGACGAGCCCGGCGACGTCTATCAGCTCTACGGGGATGAACCGCTCACCCCGAACGCAATTCCCGCAGAACTCGCCGAGGAGCTCCTTACAGACGCATTTCGTGCGGACGTGCGTGATGCCAACGTTTGGCGAAACCGTCGTGAAGGGATACGGCGCAATTTCTACGTCAATCAGCGTGCTCGCTTTAAAAAACGTAGATTTCCCAGAGTTTGGCTTCCCAGCTATCGCCAAAGTTATCATCTTATTTTATTTCTCAACAGCCACCGTCTCTAACTGGCTCACTATGCTCCAGATGGTCGTCCGGGCGTGCAGCGGCATGTTCGGGTCGTTCGTCAGCTCCTCAAGCGTCGAGATCGCAGAGGTCGCTCGGACTGCCAGCGACTCCTTCCCACTTAGAAGTTCGTTTTTAACCTGTGTCGCCGCTCGTCGTATATTTCTCGGAACCGTCATATCCTCAATTATTTTGTCAAGAAGCTCGACACACTTTTTTATAACATCCGCCTCACTCATTTTCATCCCCTCACTATATCTTTATTGTTCCGATTTAAATACGACGGAAATAGGAAGTGGAAGCTGTGCTTGCTCGTGGGGATTGTTTGCAGAGCAGCGCCAATATGCTCTGGGGTTTAAGAAAGTGTTGCTGTTGATTTCTTTTTCATGAGATAAGGGGAGACGGGGTATATCTTTTATATGTTCGGGATGAAGTGCTATTTACGCAAGGCTGATGCCTCCCGGGCACTATTAGCCTTAAAGAGAGGGGGAGGGGCGAGGTAGAATGAGGATAACAATATTGGGTGTTTTATTTACAGTGCTTCTCCTTAGCAATGCCATGGCGGCGTCTCCTGAAAGAGCGAGCGCCCCCGAAAAGCTGGACACTCTGTATGTCGGAGAGGTTTTAAACGTTACCGGGTTAAAGCCGGGCAGCGAGCTGAAGCTTTATAAGAACGCCGAAAAAGTTCTTTCCGTCGAGGCGAGTGCCGGCGGATACGCCGTCACGAAAGTAAACGTGGAGGCTGGCAGCTACGAGCTGAGGTGCACGCTTGAGAATGGCACGACCCTTAAAAAACATGTGGAAGTCCACTCCCCGCTACTGGAAATAAAGGTCGTTGACAAGCAGGGACGAAAGGTAAAGGAGGTGGCTGTCAGCGCTCTTTTACGTTTCGACGTAGAGTTTCAGATGCCTGAGGACGACGTCGTGAGGGTGCGGCACGAGACGCCCGATGGCATTAGGGAGACGCTGAAGACGACCGCCGTGAGCAACCTTTCAAGCCTTAAGATAAGCACAAAGGGGTGGGAAGCTGGCACGCACGAACTCTGGGCTGAGACGATAAGCAGCATGTCCCGAGGCTTGAGCCTCACGTCAAACGTTGTGAATTTGACAATTCGCTGGCTGGAAATTACTGCTGGAAGGATGACGGTGGCGGAGGGTGAAAGTATTCGGTTCGTCGTGCGGGCGCTGCCCGAAGTTGCGTTCAGGTGCAACGTCACGCACCCCGAAACTGTTTTAATGACTCCCGCCTACGACAACCCCTTTGGCTTAGAGTTGAAGCGAGCGTGCAGTATGAGCGCAAGCCCGTTCTGGAAGGGCGGTTTCGCTGCGGTCACTGATGAAAGTGGTGTTTATGAGTTTGCGCTGCAGTTTAACAAGAGTCAAACATATTCGGTTTGCGTGGAGGCAGACCTCGACGGCGACGGCGAGTTCGGCGAGGATGGTGAAACGGCAAAATTAGATATAGAGGTTAAACATGCATTTGTGAGCTTGGAAGTGCCAGAAATAGGCATCGTCGGCGAGCTCGTGAGAATTCGAGGCGAGGCGAGCGGTGGCAGGGACGTGGACATCGTGATTGACAACATTTTGGAGCTTGACGACGTGCCTCTGGCGGACGGCGGCGTCTTTGAAGTCTATTGGGACACGAAAGGAAAAACTGCGAGGAGCTACGTTGTGAAGGCATACGTGGATTGCCACGTCGAGGACATTGGGAAGGGTGACGACGTCGAGGAGGTGTATTCGGAGCTGGACGTCGCCGGGGCGGCTACCGTGCGGCTAATAGAGCCCTGGGTCGCAATAACTGAATCGAAATGCGAAGTCGCTAAGGGCGACAACTACTTTGTGAAGGGCGTTGCATACGGCGCTGACAGCGTGGACATCGTCATCATAGGACCAAACGGCTTCGAGACGCTGCCGATGGGCGTGGAAGGTGGCTTGTATGTGGCATCCTCAGAGGTCTCTTGTAACAACGAGTTCGAAATTAGCATAAACATCCCGAAAAACGCCAGCAGTGGCGTTTACACCGCCGTGGCGACTATTCCCAGCTGCGACCGCCGCTACGGCAGCACCAGAGAGGGGCAGCTCCTCTCAGCGTTGCTGGAATGTTACAATGAAAACAACAACAGCGAGCTCGACGAGCTGCTGGGCAGGAGTCCTGCGCAGCTTTTTGATTACATCAGTGAGGCGACGTTCTACGCAAAGGGTAGCGACGACAAGTTTGCTGTGACGGTCTTCGTGGTCTCCGCACCTTACCTGAAGATAGAAGCTGTCGGGAGCGTCGAAGTGGGAACGCCCATCACGATAAGCGGCACGACGAACAGAGAGAACGGGACGCTCGTTGCAATAACATGCATTTCTGGACCTACGGAGCTGCCAAGTACCGTGGTGAGCGTGGAGGGCGGTAGGTTCGGCGCAAGAATAGACACGAGTAACGCGGTTCCAGGGATATACAGGATAAAAGCAGAGGAAGAAGGTGGAAAAAGTGATGAGGCTACCATAGAGCTTACGGGCGTGCCACCAGCAACGCCGCTGGAAACCCCGATGCTGGTAGAAACGCCGATGCCTTCGCCGAGCCCGACTGGGACACCAACGCCAAGCCCGACGCCACCAGGCTTTGAAGTGTTACTTGCAAGTGTTGCAGTGGCTGCTGCGTATCTGCTGAGGGCTAAGAAAAGGAAATAGGACCAAGTGTTGTTTGCGAAGTGCAACCAGTGTGCGCGGATACGTTAGAAAGAAACAGGCTGGGCGGAACCTACTTAGGATAGAAGACAAAATGATAGACAGAAGACAAAATGATATAGTTCATGAGGTGGACACAGGTGTTCTCATGGCTGTATCCGCGAGGCACGGGAATAAATATGCCCTAGATATTATACCGAATTCATCCAACCCCTGTTGGCTTTCTGTGGGAGTTTTTGTAACCAAATTCAGGCACGTCACCGCCGCCGTGTTCATCGACTACGGTGGCGTTCTTGAGGAGCTCTTGCCGGGCTCCACGAAGATGTGCAGCGTGGCTTCGAAAAAGTTGCAAGCAGTGTGAAATAGGGTCGCACGTGAGAAGAAGCGATATCAGCGTCTTTTTAAAAAGGGGCAGTTCTACGAGTGCGCGGGGTGTGAAGCCAAAGCTTACAAGATTTCGGCGAGAAAGCTTATGGTTTGAACCGAAGCGCCGCTAAATTAAAACTTGTTTGTCCATGTTCTTTTTAACGAGGCTGCGGTGAGCCAGCCTGTCGTGAAACTCCAACTCGGAACCGGAGCGGTGCTCCTAAAGGGGTCGGAGTGGAGAGGCTTAACGTGAAGCTCCCGGCTTTAGCCGCGGAGTAGCTCGCGATGCAGTGTTGCTTTTTTCATTTTGGCAGCGTGAAGAAGAAACGGCTGCCCCTGCCCACTTCGCTCTCAGCCCATACGCGTCCGCCATGTGCCTCCACGACGCTCCGCACGACGAAAAGCCCAATCCCCATGCCCCTTTTGTGACGTAGGTAGCCGTTGGCATTGCCGCTTCCAGTTTCATAAAATGCTTCGAATATTTTTGGGAGATCATCCTTTGGGATGCCGACGCCGCTGTCGGCGACGCAAAACTCAACAGCGTCCCCTTTATCCTCAGCGGTTATCTTTATCAAACCATCCTCCTCAGTGAACTTCATAGCGTTCTCGAGCAGGCAGTAGAGGGCATGCACGACCTTTTCAGCGTCGCATCTCAACAATATTTCGGGTGCCGTCGCATCTAACTGCTGTCCCTGTTTCAGCAGCGGTCTGACGGCTTCGACAGCGTCCGCCACGAGCGCCCTGACATCACACTCCTCAATGGCAAGGCGCAGCCCACCATTTCTGATTACAGCAACTGTTCGAAGGTCGTTTACAAGCCTCGTGAGGCGTTGCAGCGCCCTTTCGATGCTGTGGAGGCGTCCTTCCTGCTCAGCGTTCAGCGTGCCAAACGAGTTGCTTAATAGCAGCTCGACGTTGCCCTTGATTATCGTGAGCGGAGTGGCTATTTCATGCATCGCTATTGTTATGAGGTTCGATTTCAACGCTTCAAGCTCAAGCTCTCGAGTGTATGCTTGCTTCAGCGACTCATACGCCTTCTTAAGCTCTGCCTCTAACGCCTTTTTCTCGGTGACATCCCTTGCAATGATTATGACAGTGTCGCTGTCGTCGTGTTGCAGCCCGCCGGGTCGGCGCACGCAGCTCGCCGCTACTTCCAGCACGAGGGTCCTGTCCCTTCCTTTGAACTTCAGGATGCTTGTGACATCTTCGCCCTTTAGCGCTTTCGAAAAGATTTCTGACGCTGTTTTGCGGTCCTCCTCAAGGACGAAGTCGAGCACCGCCTTCTCTAAAAAGTCTTCCTTCGAGTATCCGAACACCTCCAAAGTCCTCCTATTAACCTCTAAGAAGCGTCCAGCTTTATCGAGCACGATAAAGGGTTCGGAGGCATTATCGAAAAGTTCTTGATAATTCGCCTTTGACGCCTCCAGCTCTTCGAGGAGCGCCGTCCATGCAATGGTATGAGATGCGAGGTCTGCGAACGCAGAGAGCAACCGCAGCTCGAACTTGCTGAACTCCTTATACTCCGTGGTTGCGATGCAAAGCACGCCGATAGTCTCGTCCTGCAGCTTTATCGGAACTGTGAGGTAGGATTTCAGCCCATACCTGTTGATAACGTGTCTCTCAACCTCTTCAGGGAAGTTCAGGGTCCGCAGGTCTTTGATATAGTGAATCTTCCCGTCGAGCGCCGTTCTGCAGCTCAGGTCATACTTGTTCTCGCTGAGCTTTATGCGGCGGCGCAGCTCCCAATACTCCTTGCCAAATCCCCTTGTCGCTGCGGTGATCAACTCGTTTTGTTCTCTGTCGAGCAACCGTATGGACGCATGCTCGAGGCTCATCATCTCGCAAACGGTGTTCAAAGCGGCATCAAGTGTTTCCCTCATGCTCACGCCATTAACGACTTTCATGCTCGCATCGTAAAGGGCGTTGAGCCCAGCCATCCGCTCTTCAGCAAGCTTTTTGAGCTGCTTATTGAGCATTTCGAGCCGCTCGCTGAGCGACGCCGTGACCGCAGCGACCGTGAGGAAGATGATGCTTCTGAAGACGTCCAGCAAGAAGACATTAGGCACAACGCCGTAAGTGAAATGCAAGCCGAGCAGGAAGATGGCGGAGGCGACGGCGATGCCCATGCCTTTCCAGCGCCACCAGACCGCCGCAAGCACAATGGGCACGTAGAAGAGGTGTGTGTGAAACGCTTCTACGTAGAGCGCCCGGCGGAAGTAATAAGCAATGCCGCAGCAAAGAACGAAGGTTATAAGAACTGAGAGCACTTCAATTCCGACAGCCCGCTCTTGGGCAACTTGTTCCTTCCGAGCAGTGTTTGAAACTGTCAAGGGTTACTCCTTATTGCATTTAGTGTCCTGCTTGTATTTAGTTGGGGTTGCTTAAATATTGTTTAGTTGGGTTGTCCAAGTAGCACGCACGGTAGGGGTGTTCAAAAATTAACTGTGATAGCTAATAATCAGCGATGGGAAGCTATTTATAATCCAAAAGCAATGAACAGCTGTTCAGAAGAAGGAGAATAGCTGGTGGAGGGAGAAAAACCGAATTTGGAAAAATATTCCTGCCCTAATCCTAAGTGCCCGGACTTCGGCGTTTTCGGCGGGGGTAATTTGGTCTTACATGCACCATACGGCACGCAACGCACCTACCTCCTCAGGTGCAAGACCTGTGGCAGGACGTTCTCGGTGCTTCGGGGAACGCCGTTCTTCAAGCTACGAACTCCTAAAGACACCGTCATAAAGGCGTTCTGGCAAATCTCCGAGGGGTACAGCTTCAGGAAGACTGCTAGGGATCTTGGAGTAAGTGAGGATTCTATCACAAGATGGACGAACAGGGCTTGTGAGCATGTGGACTTCCTCACGCAATACCTAGAAGAACTGGGGTGGGAAGAAGCACGAATCACGGCATTGTGGTTTTACATCAAGAAGCGCAGGAAGGTTTAAGGCTTAGGCTTCTGGGAAGCCGTATTCCCCGATAAGAGGGACGAAGACGACGCTACACTTCCTGTGCACGAGCACGCCGTTCTTTTTCTCTACGAGGTAGAGTTGCTGCTCATATGCGTATTTGCCGATGGGAATGACCATCTTACCACCGGTCTTCAACTGCTCCAAGAGCGGCGGCGGGACGTCGGGCGCTGCGCACGTCACGCAAACCTTGTCGTAGGGCGCCGCCGGCGGGTAGCCGAGCGTGCCGTCGCCGACGATGACGGTGACGTTCTTGTAGCCCGCACGCTCAAGGTTGTGGCGGGCGGTCTCAGCCAGCGTCCTTATCCGCTCTATGGTGAAGACGTGTCCCGTTTCGCCGACGAGCTCCGCAATGACAGCGGCGTGGTAGCCGGAGCCGGCTCCGACTTCTAAAACCTTCTCGCCTTTTTTCAGGTCGAGCAGGTCGCACATCTTCGCAACCATGTGCGGCGCACTTATCGTCTGCCCCTCTCCAATCGGCAGCGGATAGTCTGCATACGCCTTGTCCTGAAGATGTTCAGGCACGAACAAATGGCGAGGCACTTTTTCCATGGCACGCAGAACGCGCTCGCTCGCTGCCCCGTAGGAGCGCAACAACCGCACCATGTTCCTTCTTTCCTCTTCAAACTCAGCGACGGGCATCTGGAGTTTTTGATAGAGATGGGCCCGATGCGACTCGAACGCATGACCTCCGCCGTGTGAGGGCGGCGTCATAACCACCTAGACCACGGGCCCTTTTCATAAATACGTTGCTCAAACTTAAAAAACATGGTAAAAAGAAAAAGGAATTATTGAGTAGTGTCCTCGAGCGTGCCGTAGGAGGAGCCTTTTCCGCCTGCTATGATGTTTCGTCTCTTTTCTATCTCATCCTCCGGCAGCGCACTCTCCTCGCCGACTCGCACCTTTTTCAGTTTTGCTATGCCGATTTCAAACGTTCTCTGACATCCATGTGAGCAGAAATAATGCTCCTTACCATCGGGCGTCACTGTGACGTAGGGCTCATGGGGTATGTCACCAGAACCCTCCAACTCATTCCCCTCGTCGTCGTAGGCACAAATCTCGCATTTCACCATCCTCAACACCACCGCTTACCTTTTAACTTATATTATTTAAGTCTTACCCTTTCTTTGGACAAGCTCACCCTTCTTCCTCTTTAGTTTCCGCGAACATGATTCTTGAGTCCCCGGGCGGCAGCACTTTCGCTATTTCGCCGGGCGCTGCGATTTTGCGCATGAGGCGTTTTTCGACGGCACTCGCCTTCTCCATGAATATTTCAGATATTTTCTTTGCAAGTTCTGCCTTCTCGCAGTCGCCAGGCACGATTTCCACGAGGTATTTCGCATGGCGTTTCACGGCTTGCGGCGGACCTGCGACGAGCCACGTCTCCTCGTTGATTTCGATGCCGACGGCGAGGCGGAGCGGCACTTTGAAGTAGCGACGGCGTCCTCTGACGATGAAGCTGCCCTTCTTGATGTATTCGCCGCTTTCTGGTGTTTTGCTTACCTGCGTGGCGGCGACACTATAACAGTCAGCTTCTGCGAAGCCGTGTTTCCACAGCGAGGAGTATGCGGCGGCGAACTGCGCCGCTTCGTGTAACGAACGTTCTGGCACGGGACGCCCCTCGGTTTTCAGAAGCACAACAGGAGCGCCCGGCGTCTCGGTGTGGAAGAAGAGGTCGTCGTTTTCCATGTGTCGCTTCACCAGTTCTTCGTTCGTCGTGGCGTCCCTACCACCGACGCAGAGGAAGCCGTCCGACGTTCTGAACCAGCGATAGCGCTCGAACCAGCGCTCTCGGCGTTTCACTCTGCGTTGCGGGTAGAGCTCCGCCGCCTTGGTTTTAAGCAACTCCTGCTCCAATTCCTCTTCCAGCCGTTCCATTTTTGCACGAACTTCCAGAATTGCCTTTTTGACGCCCTCTTTCTTTCGCCGTAGCGTCTTCGCCTCCTCGTAATACCGCTGAGCGCTCCGCTGCACGACTTTATGGACTTGCGGCGGTGTCAGCCCGCCCTTTAAAAATGTATCAAAAAACTCGCCAAGCTCAAGCTCTAACGCAAAGCCATTCAGCGTTATTTCCGCCCGTCGTGCTTTTCTGTCGGTTTTGACATTTGCGGTCGCCGATGCGCCGGCGGCAAGCACAGCCTCAACGTCGGCGTAGTGCGTGTAAAGAGCTTCTGCTTTTTCGATACATGCCGCTTCGCCAGCTTCAAGCTCTTTCAACGCTCGCTCTTGCTCCCCTAAGATTCTTTGGTATTTCTCCAGCTTCTCACTTTTCAAGCCCTCAAGCTCGCCACGCACCGTCTCCACGGTGGCAACGGTGAAAAACTCATCAAGCGCCTCGTTGAAGCTTTCAAATGGTATTTTGCGATTGTTCTCATAAACTCGCAGCTCGAACGGCAGGACAGCTTCGTATTTTTCCCCCTTCATGGCGGCGAGAACGACGTGCGGCTTAAGTTCATTGCGCAGGAGCGGCGAGAAAAGTTGAACGATGACGGCGTGCAGCGTCTTAACTTGCTCATCACTGAGGCTTGCTGCGTTCGTGTTCTTTTCAATCCCTGCCCGCAGGCAAACTTCTTCGGCAAAGATGCCACCGAGGTTGAGCTGCGTGGCGAGCGCCCTGACGACGTCCTTCTTTGATGCCTTAAGAACTTCTTTTAGCGTCGCCTCGTCGATGCCCAGCGGGCTCGGTCTCGGAGGCGGGAATTCGTAACGCTTGCCCCGCTTGAGCGCTCGTGCTGAGAACTCGACGGTCTTCAGCGGCAGGAGTATGCAGCGGTCCTCGTCAAGAAGCACGATGTTGCCCTTCGGCAAAAGCTCGGCGACGAGCGTCAGAGTCTTCCTCTCGCCCTCAGCCCAAGTCTCAACGTCAATGAGAATTATTCTGTCGAAGTCGTGCTGGCGAATCGCAGAGATGCGTCCGCCGCCGATGTGCTTGCGCAGGAACATTGCGAAGTTCGACGGGAACTTCGGCGAGGGCTTTGGATACTTCGTAAGATGAAAGCGTCTACCAGCCTCGATGATTAAGTCCAACGAGCCTTTTTCCTTATGGTGGAGCCGCAACCGAATCTCGGTAGGGCTGTGCTGGTATGCCTTTTCGATTCTTGCACCTTTGAGCCACTGAAGCTCGCTGACAACCGCTGCGACGTCGGCGCTGCTCATCCCTTGTTTCATGTTTATAAGTTGGCGGGCAGCAGAAATCTCTTTACCCTGCTGCACAAACTAAGGAGCTACCATGAGTTAAGGCATGGACATGGAGCCGCGTTACCGTTATCGAACTAAGGTTATTAAGGTCGTTGATGCGATACGCCCGACGTAGAGATCGGTTATTTTGCTGACGTGGACTCTCCTGAAATTCACGCCGAAGAGAAGAGGAGTGAGGAGTATGCAGCGGGGCTCAGGGCGAAGAAATATGTAGAGCAGCGGCTCGCCGAGAACGGCAATGAATGCCTCGTAAAAACGGAAAAGCGAGCGGGGAGTGGCAGTGCTGGTCGCCACCGTTTACCTCAAAGATTCAGAAAAGTCGCTAAGCAAGGAGCTTCTGGGGGAAGGACCTGCCCACCGCCCAGCGAGCGGGGCGTCGTGGCTAACTTTGGGGCGCATGGGACAAACTGGGTGTAGCGCAGTAAGTATACAGAACGATAAGCTGCTTAAACTGCACACCGCTCCCCGCGCGCTACGTCGCCCCCACGATCATTTTCATGATTTTCCTAACGGCGACGGATGCCGAGGAGTCTTCAGGGAGGGCGACGACGGGTTTTCCGAGGAGGTCAAACTCCGCGACCTTTGGGTCGTAAGGTATGATTTCGTGGAGTTCGATGCCGTGCTTCCTCGCTTCCTCCCTTACCTTCGCTTCAAGCCCTTCGGGAATTCTGTTCGCCACGTTTATTATCCTCTTGATGGCTATGTCAATCTCATCAGTTAGTTTTCTGATGCGGAGCGCCGTCAATATCCCTTTGACGGTTGCGTCCGTGATGACGAGCATGATGTCCACGTCTCTCGTCGTGCGGCGGCTGAGGTGTTCGAGCCCTGCTTCGCAGTCAATGACCGTGTAGTCATAATTCTTTGAAAGCGTGTCTATGACCATTCTAATGATGTGATTGACCGGGCAGTAGCAGCCCGGACCCTCAGGGCGCCCCATGACCAGCAGGTCGTAATGATCGCCCTCGTAAATTATTTCCATGATTTTGCCCTCGAATTCTCGGCGCTTGTCGCCGGTAACGCTCTCTTCCTCCAGCAACGCCTCTCGCATTTCGCCGACGCTCGCCGCGATGCTCACGCCGAGCGCATCCGGGAGGTTGGAGTCGGGGTCGGCGTCTATTGCTAAGATGCTGGCGTCTGGGAACTCCTTGCTTAGTTCCCTTATCAGGAGCGCCGCAACCAATGTTTTCCCAGTGCCTCCCTTCCCTGAAATTCCAATAACGGTACCCAACGGCATTTTCTTAGCCCTCAAACTCACACAAGTTCGCTCAACATGCTATCCACAATCTCCCTCAAAAGCCCCTCAGGGTCGTCGTAGTATTTGGAGCCCGCTGCCGGCTTTATCCGCCCGACGACTGAAGAGAATGCCATCTCACGCACGTCGTCGAGCGTAGCAACGTTCCGCCCGTCGAGGAGTGCCGCCGCTTGCACCTTCTCATAAAGGGAAATGGCGGCTCTTGCGGAGGCGCCCTGCTCAAGCTCCTCGCTCCACGGCGGCTCTCTCGTGGCTCGCACGAGCTTTACTATCGCATCAAGCACCTTCCCCGGAACCTCAACGCTCTCCAACTGTTTCGCATTCCTCAAAATTATCTCCTTATCTTCCTCTTCAGTTTCAGGATACCCCATCTTCGTGACGTCGAACCTGTCCAAGAGCACGTCTGAAAGCTCCTCGACGCCCGCCCGCTCTCTCGGATTCATCGTCGCGATCATGATGAAGTTCGACGGGTAGTCCACATCGTAGGGTCCAATGGTCGCAATCCCTTCCTCTAAGACTTGGAGCAGGGCGTTCTGCAGCTTCTCAGGCACCCTGTTCAGCTCGTCGAAGAAGACTATGCCCCTGTTTCCCTTCAACAGCTTCCCGGGCGTGAACGCCCGATAGTCCTGTGGTCCGTATTTAAAGGCTTTCGTTGGGTCGATGTCGCCGAGTAAGTCTTCTGCCGTTAGATCTGGCGAGCCTTGGATGCGGACGAAGCGTTTTATCCCACTTATTTTTTCGGTTTCCAGAGTCTCGCCACGCTCCTTCATTGCACGACATAGCGGACATACTGGCTCCTTAGGGTCACAGTGGTAAGGGCAGCCTTTCACCACCTCGATTTCGGGTAGCAGCTCTGCGATGTGTTTTGCGAGCGTCGTCTTCCCAACGCCGGGGTAACCTTCGATTAGGATGTGATGCCCGGCGAGCAGCGACGATATTATCTTGCGCTTCGCATCTCTCTGCCCAATGATGACGTCCAGCGGGTCCTTCCCATTCCTAATATGTTCCAAAATTACCTCTCTAAGGTCTTCCAACATGCCCCTTACCTCTTACAAGATTTCGGCGAGAGAGCTCATGGTTCAAACCATGAGCCGAATCGCCGATAGTTTTAAATACCTCCTCATCTATCCTATTCCCAGCGAGCTCAGAGCTATATGCTCTGGGTAGGGGCCGAGGTGAGCCAGCCCCGTCGTGAGGCTCAGGCTCTGGGCAGGTTGCCCTCAAAGAGTCTGAGCTGAGAGGCATGAAGCTCATGGCTTTAGCCATGGAGTAGCTCACCTCTTTCCTCCCTTAACAGATTTCACCCTCAAATCTTTAGAATGGCACTTCCTGCACCGTTTCGCCCTCATAGCGTTTCGTGCGTTGCAGTTCATGCAAATCTTCACATGCAGCAGCCGACGCTCAGCCTCTGGGAACCGTGCCATCGCTCCTTCACCTTGACCCTTTTACTATGTTAAGCTATAATAGTTCATAAAGGGTATTCCTTTTTCTCGGAATTCTTCCAGCCTCTCTTATCAGACGCTCAAGCGCCTCAGGACTCATGTATTCGCCAGAGGTCGCCCCCGCCGCCTTAGATATGTTCTCTTCCATTAAGGTGCCTCCCAAGTCGTTAGCGCCGAAATCGAGCATCTTCTTGGCGCCTTTGGGCGTGAGCTTCACCCACGACGCCTGAATATTGTCACAAAGTCCATGGAGGACGACGCGGGCAAGGGCGTGGACGACTGCGCACTCGAAGAACGAGGGCGCCCGCCCGCCAATCATTCTTCCGAGCTCGTTGTTCTTCGGCATGAAAGGCAGAGGTATGAACTCCGTGAAACCTTTAGTTTCCTGCTGAATCCTTCTTATTAGGAACAAGTGCTCGATTCTGTGTGCGGCGGTCTCGACGTGCCCGAACATCATCGTTGCCGTTGTTGGGATGCCGATGCGATGTGCCGCCTTTATTATTTTAACCCACTCCTCAGTCCTCAGCTTCTTAGGGCAGATTTCATGACGCACCTCATCAACGAGGATTTCAGCAGCAGTTCCTGGCATAGAGTCGAGCCCTGCCGCCTTTAACTCCTCTAAAACGTCCTCGATGCCGAGTTTGGAATTGTCGGCAGCGTGCTTAATTTCCATCGGCGAGAATGCGTGAATGTGCACGTCGAAATTCTCTTTTATGCGTTCAAGAATTTCGCAATAGTCTTCAATGCAGAAGTCGGGGTGCAGCCCGCCTTGAATGCAGACTTCGACGGCGCCACGCTCAACCGCTTCCGCTATCTTATTTATGATCTCTTCAATGCCCAAGAGGTAACCCTCACCCGTCTTGCGTCTGAAAGCGCAGAACTTGCAGCTCCCGATGCAGACGTTCGTGAAATTGATGTTACGATTCACTATGTAGGTGACGACGTCGCCGCACGCCGCCCTTCGAAGCTCGTCAGCAATTCTGAACAGCAAATGCGGGTTTTTAACTAAAAACATGGCGTCGTTCTTCGTGACGTCGCCTTTCCTCACTCTCTCGTAAAGCGTCTCTGCCGCCGCCACGCAGGCGGCAGCCGCCACCGCTCTCACGCTCACCATCGCACCGTGATATTTATTGAGGGTAAATAAAAACTAAGAGGATGAACCTTTACGCGAGACTTGAAAGCTGTCCTGAAGTTTACAGGGTTAACGTATGTGATGCAACCGACGCTGCCCTCATGAAAATAAACGAAGAGCTGGCACTTGCGTTGAATTTAGATGAGATGCGTAGGATTAAGGAGCACTTCTTGGCGAAGGGTAGGAATCCAACGGACGTAGAACTTCAGAGCATAGCACAGGCGTGGAGCGAGCACTGCTGCTACAAAAGCTCGAAGCTCATCCTCAAAAAATTCATCTTCGGTATAGAGGCGCCGCAGAATGTCTTAGTCGTCGTGGAGGACGCCGGCGTCGTGGCGTTCGACGACGAGCACGTCTACGTTGTGGGCTTCGAGAGCCACAACCATCCTTCGGCGCTCGAACCCTACGGTGGTGCCGCCACCGGCGTCGGCGGCATCATCAGAGACGTCGTCTGCATGGGCGCACAGCCTGTAGCGCTGATAGACGCTCTTTTTTTCGGTCCCCTGGACTACGATTACGAAAAGCTCCCGGAGGGCGTCAAGCACCCGAGGTTCCTCTTTGACGGCGTCGTCGCCGGCATCCGAGACTACGGGAACCGCATCGGGATTCCAACGTGCGCAGGTATGCTTTTCTTCGACGAGGGCTACATGGGCAACTGCCTCGTGAACGTCGGCTGCGTGGGCGTCGCAAGCAAGAAAAACGTGCGGCGGAGCGTCGCACGCCCCGGCGAGCTTTTAGTGCTCGTCGGCGGGCGAACGGGGCGTGATGGCATCCACGGCGTCACATTCGCCTCTACGGAGCTCACAGGCGACGAGGCGCTGCGGAGCGCCGTTCAACTCGGCGACCCGATAATGAAGGAGCCGCTCATGCACGCGATTCTCGACGCAAACGCCGCAGGGCTGATAAATGGAATGAAGGACTTAGGCGGCGGCGGGCTTTCGTGCGTCGTCTCTGAGATGTGCGCCGCCGGGAATTGCGGCGCCGTCGTCTTTCTTGACAGAGTACCTCTGAAGGAGGCGAGTTTGAAGCCTTGGGAGATTTGGGTCTCAGAGTCACAGGAGCGTTTCATGCTTGCTGTCGCTCCTGAGAATCTGGAGGAGCTCTCAAGCTTTTTTGAGAAGTGGGACGTGCCTTTAACAGTCGTCGGCGAGACCATCAAGGAAAAAGTCATAAGGCTCTTCTACAAGGACGTGAAAGTTTTTGAGATGGAAACAGACTTTTTAGTGGGCAGTGTCGTTTACGAGCGGCATTGTGAGTTCAGGCAAGACGAAATCAAACGCATGGAGCAAGATCCGAAGCTCAAGGAGCCTAAAGATTACACCGAGATTCTTTTGAGCTTGCTGGCGTCGCCGAATATTGCGTCAAGAGAGCACGTAGTAAGACAATACGACCACGACGTCAGGGCTTCGACGATAATAAAGCCGTTGCACGGCATAATCGGGAAGGAGACGCACGGTGATGCCGTCGTGATCAAACCTTTGGAGGAGTCATGGAGAGGGCTCGCAATTACCGCGGACGTCAACCCCGCTTACACGAGAATAAATCCTTTCTGGGGCGCCGCCTCTGCGGTTGACGAGGTTTGCAGGAACTTGGTAGCGGTGGGAGCGTTGCCGCATTCGCTGGCTGACTGCCTGAACTTCGGGAATCCTGAAAAGCCGGACAGGATGGGCGACTTCTACGAGTGCTGCCGCGGCTTAGGCTACGTTGCCCGTGCGTTGCGCCTGCCTTTCGTATCCGGCAACGTGAGCTTTTACAATGAGTTCGTCGCGCTTGACCGCCCAATACCGCCGACGCCGACCGTTCTCGGCATTGGAATCGTAGAGGATGTGCGGAAGTGCGTTTCCGTGGATGCAAAGCGTGCAAGAAACGTTATTTACATCATAGGCGAGACGAAAAAGGAGCTTGGCGGCAGCGAGTATTACAGGCTCAGGGGCGTGCGGTTCGAGCGTGGCGAGAAATGCGGCGTCGTGCCGAGGACGAATCCCGAGACGCTGCGTAAGAGGATTGGAGTTTTAAGGCGTTTAATTTTGGAGGGACTCGTGGAGAGCTGCCACGACGTTTCCGAGGGCGGGCTTGCAGTAGCTGCGTGCGAGATGCTGTTTGGCGGTTGTTTGGGCGTCGAGCTCGACGTCTCGCCGCTCCGCATGGAACGCAGCGACTTTAAGCTTTTCTCAGAGTCAAATACGAGGTGGCTCGTCGAGGTGCGTCCTGAGAAGCAAAGCGAGTTTGAGGACATCTTGAGGCGGGAGAATGTCTATTTCAGGGAGCTTGGCGTGCTGCGGAGCGAGCCCGTGATTTTAATACGGAACGGGAGTGGGGAGCTTGTGGACATGCCGCTTGAAGCTGCGAGGGCGGCGTGGAGAAGTGCGCTCGAGCGGCAGCGCGTTCGGCACGATATTGATTCGTTGTGAAAAGGAAAACTAGCGGCTTCATTTTCTCTTCCACGAGTATGCAATGGCGCCGGCGACCACGCTTGCGACTGCTACGAGCACAACGACCATTAATGCGTGTGTCCCTTCCGAGCTTGCCGTCGGCACCGCCCGCTGTCCAATCGAGACATATTCGATTTTAGAAAACAGGTTGCCATCCTCATCTTTATATTCTATGACGAGCGGCACCTCCGAGACGCTTCCCGTCGCTTTCACGTGCAGCTCGAAGCTGCTGAAGTCGTCAGGATTGAGCAGCCCCACGAAATAGGCTTTGTAGGGATGCACGCCTTCGACGCCTTCCGCCGTGCCGACTCGCATGACCACGCTTCTCGCCGCCTCTAAGCCTGCGTTATTGATGTCGCCTGTGATTTTAAAGGAGTTAGCACCCGTCGCTTCCACCTCTATCCCCGTGAGGACGAGCTCCACGCCCTTTTTGCTCTCCGCCACGTTCAAGGGGACGTTCAACACCATCGAATGCGAGTTGTCGCCGTTTCTAAATTCCAACCTGAAATTCAGAACGCAAACGCCCATCATTTGAGGCGTGAAGTTGAAAGAAATAACCCCTGCTTCATCGGGCGGCAACTCCCCTATAAAGACCTCTGAAGGAACAATGTTCTCGCTTTCGGCAACGACACGCACGCCCGTAGCAGCATTCAGTCTCGGATTTCCGACAGCAAGCTTGATTTCCGTGCGCTTTCCCACAAAGATATCCTCTGGGACGTTCTCGACACTTATGGTTAGCGGAGTGCTGTCCACCTGCACCGGTATCGAATATCTCACGGTCTCAGCTTCTTCCGTCTCCACTAAAATCTTGGGGTAATAGATGCCGTCGGGGCATGTAGCGCGGACGGTGAACGTGAAGGTTATGCTCTCTCCGGGTCCCAGCCGCCCGACGTTCAGGAAGGGCTTGCTCAAGACTTCGATTTCACGGCTGAGCATGCAGACCTCCTTCAAATACACGCTCCTTGCCATCTCCATGTTCTTCACCGTCACGGTCACCGTGCCGATGTCGCCCTGCATGAGAACCTCCGGGCTTACCCAGTAATCTGTGACCATGATTGCTGATTTCTGCGCATCTTCGGCATGTGCGCAGCCCGTCATGCCCCATGCCACCACGACTAAAAGCAAGAAGGAAAGCATAGCGAACGTGCGGCGCCACGTGCTGAGGTTTGAGCTGTTGTTGAAAACTGAGCAGCTGTTGTTGAAAACTGAGCAACCGAAACTTTTACCTAAGCCGTTACTGTTGCACGAGCCGCTGTTGCCAAGAACACCGCCCGCAGCCAGCATTAAACTACCCCCGTCAGAGTGTGCTGCACAGGGTCGCCAGCTTCCACACCGAATACAGAACGTAAACTGCTACTGGAATCGCGACCGTTATCAGGGCGTCCCGTATCGAAAGCTTTCTCGCATGCTTCAGCCCGAAGACCCAGAGGTTTGCGGCCCACAACAGGAAGAGCATACCGATTACTGACGAGAGTTGCATCATCGGGCTTGCCATCAGGGCTGCAATGGCGTCTGCCACTTCCTCAGGGCTTGTGACTGTTGGAAGCTCCACGGTTGAGAAAAAATGATACGTGAGGGCTGCGCTTATGATGCCGCCGATTACGAGAGGGATGTAGCCGTAGCCGATGAATTCGAGGGTGCGTTTGAACGAGCCTTCACCGTTGAAGAGTGCAGAAATGCCGAAGAGAATGGCGGCAACGACGAGCCAGATAATAAATGCAAAAACGAGGGCACCGACAGCGCTACCAACAAGCATGACTGAGATAAAACCTTGCGCCTCAGGCGGGAGCGTTCCGCCAAGAATCCCTACAGTCATGAGGCTCGACAGAAAAGCAATAGCCCCGCTGGTCATTCCGCTCAGCAAAACGATAAACGCTGGCGTCTTTAAATTTTCCTCTCTTTTCAACCTTTCCTCAAAAAATTTGTCCGGGTTCGTCAGCACTTCTATCATTTCCCGCACCACGTTATCAGAATGACATAAAACTTCTGCGGTAGCGTTGTGTTGCGGCAGCGTGGTTAGCCGACGCCTCTACGACGGGCGGCTCGTAACCGCTTCACCATTTTCACTGCCGCTTCCACAGCACGCTTCGCATATTCCACTCGTTCCTGCGCTTCGAGCCTTGTTTCACCTGGTCCTGAGACCCCAAGCGTCACCGGCTTCTCAAACTCCAGAGACAAATCCATAAGCTTGCGGGCGGCGTGCTGCGCCACGATTTCGTCGTGCTCCGTCGCACCCTCGATGACGCAACCCAGCGTCACAACAGCATCCACGTCCTCGTCCATCAACAGCATCTTCACAGCGAGCGGCATATCGAAGACGCCCGGCACCTTAAGAACCCGTTTGACGCTCGCACCGAGGAATTCTGCGTGCTCCCTACCGAGTATTTCCATCTGGTAGGTGATGTCGCGGTGGAACTCGGAAACCACAAACGCCAACCGTATCTCCTCTCCTGCCATCCCAACACCTCATAGCCTTAAAGGACCTGCATCTTCAAAGCCTTGTCGCATCCCCATGCCTGCCTCCTTTCTTAGCATTTCAGGCTTAAAAAGCAGCTTTATTACGTTCTGCGCATGCTCTCTTGTGCGGCGGTCTGCGAGCATCGCCAGCTCCCTTTCGTCCTTTGCTTCGTCCTCATGCACGAAAACCTCAATAATGTGCTTTGATACAAGTATCTGTGTAAATATCAGCCCGAGAGACGCCTCGTGCGCACACGTCTTGTCGAGCGGCGTCGGTCCGGGCATGCCGAGCGCCATTACGATGTCGCAACCACGCTCAAAGAGAATCTTGGCGGCAACCGGTAAATCCTTGATGCCGGGCACCGTGTATCTTTCAATCTCGACGGACGCATGTTTTCTCAGTTCGTCAATGGCAGCGGCGCCCATGTCATATCTCGCAAATGTGGTGTCGGCAATACCCACCTTCTTCTTGCCTTTCATCCCTCCTCCCCCTTAACCTCGACTTTAGTTCTGAGCTTCATATATGCGGAGGTCCAGATGCCGATGAGCGAAATTACGACGCCGCCGAATATTGAGAAGAGCAGGACTTGCACGCCGCTCACCACGCTTCCGGCATTGAGCAGGATGACGCACTCGCTCCCACCCCAAAGCATGAGCCCGGCGGAAATCACGAAAAACATGACTTCGAGATGTCTCAGTCCGCTGCCTTCGATGTAAGCGTTTATGATTCTGCCGACGCCCGACGAGAGTGCGGCGGCGACGTACCACCACACCGAGATTTTAATGAAAAGCATCAGCATGACGAGAAATTCAAATTCGCCGGCGGGAGCGTCTCTGTAATACTCGACGCAGCTTGCGACCCCTTGCGTCATGCCCACGATTGCAAGGATTATTGCGCCGACATAGGTCACGAAAGTTATCTTTCCGCCGTAAAATGACTGCCGAAGCGTTTTTGAGAAGTCTTCGAGGACGTTTTCCAATCCCAAGCCCTTGAAAAGCAAGTAAATGCCGAGGAGGAGGAGTATGATGCCGGCGGCAAGTTCCGTGCGCCCTATGAGTATCGATATCGAAAGAGCAAAGAAAATTAAGCTAAGCGGCAAAACCATGGAACGAGCGAACTTCGGGTCCTCAAATACCCTTTTTACGATATAGAACGTGCTTTCGAGGTTCTGGCTTTGCTTAACCACTACCCTTTTTATGAAATCTACCTTCACCCTCGACTGTATTATCGGGAGGAGCCACTCGTCCTCGGCGCCGTCGCTTACAAAGACCGCACTACTCGCATCCACCGCCGTCAGCACTTCATCCAGCTCCCTGCTTATCTTCTCGTCAGATTTCCGTCCGATGCTCCTGTCACCGGCGAGCAGCACGAGTTCGACAGCTTCGCCCTCCGCTTTCAACTCGTCGTAAAGTCGCACGCCCTCGAAAATGGCGTTAACGTCGGAGTCCTCAGGGTCCGAGAGCCCAAGCTGCGTAGCCACCTCTAAGCAAGCATCTCGCCCTATTACCGGCGTCCGCACGCCGACTCGCTCACCAACGTCGTTGTCCCGGTCAACGCAGATTATCAGCTTCAACCGCTACTACATTAGCATTCTGATATTTAGCTTTTGTGGCGCACAAAAATAATTGACTTTCACGGGGCAAAAAATAGGGAAAAATT
This sequence comes from Candidatus Alkanophaga liquidiphilum, assembly GCF_053996935.1. Classification (NCBI taxonomy): domain Archaea; kingdom Methanobacteriati; phylum Methanobacteriota; class Methanomicrobia; order Candidatus Alkanophagales; genus Candidatus Alkanophaga; species Candidatus Alkanophaga liquidiphilum. Next base: position 58,035 of record NZ_JBMXYC010000027.1, on the reverse strand, counting down.
AGGAATTGCTCCTCCTTCTAAGCAGCAGAAATACTGCGCTAAGCGTCAGCAATGACGGGAGCAGCGGCGTTGAGTATTCAGGGACGGAGCATGTCTGCCAGAAATATGCAAGGATGTTGTCCAGAAGCTCCTCGTTGTCGGCTGAGTCGAAACAGCAGTTGCTCCACATCCACTCATCGCCTATCGCCACTACAACACCTTTTCCGGCGGTGTCGTTGACCGCTAATAGACAGTATTTAAATGGCCCCACCTTAAACCAACCTATCTCCTTTGAAGAGCCGGAAACTTTTATTTTACGAGCGGTTATCCCGACCACTTTACTCAATGAGTTAGGCGTCGTCGTCACAGGATGGCTTGCAAACTTGTTGATTGTGTGTATAGGTAAAGGTGGTAGGCCGTCGAACTCTATTCCAAACTCTGTGGTTATCTCATTAGCATATGTCCCGGTGCCGTTCTGCGTAATAACGAGTTGCCCGCCGCTTTTCACCCAGTCTATGATGGCTTGCGCCTCTTCGTCTGGAATGTTCTTAACGGGCGTCAGCACGAAAAGTGCATCGTAATTGCTCAGCAGTGATGCATTCACATGCCTCGCATAATCCACAGTCCAGCCCTGCTCCTCAAGTTCATTACGGAACTTACTCCAGAAAGGGCTGTTTTTATAACTGTATTGCACCCAGCCGTCCTTTGATGGGCACCACCTCTTATACAGAACCAGCGCCTTCCCGCCATGCCACTCTGCGACTGCAGGCGTTATGAAGATTACGAGCAGGAGCGCCGCTGCTGCCGCCACGAACACTTTTTTTACCATTCCTCTCCCCCCGTGCATTCACTGAGGTTCTATTTAAATTTTTCCGACGCAGAATGACGCCATCCCAAATAAAAGAAATGTGATTTGTCCTCATCATATTTTGACTCCAAAGAGAGGCTCTTTTTCAACATCTGATATTTTTCTTCACACCATTTGAAACAAATCCAAAATGTTCCGAAATTCTCATTTCGACGAGCTGAGCGCCCTTACACGACTCGTAGCAGCAAAAATGTAAAATTTCTTAAGTAGGCCTTTTCCCACCACAAAGATGAAAAGAAAAAGGAGGTAGAGAGCATGTTCATTTAGCCCTCAAAACCCTCCCCTCTTCTAAATATTAGCAGCGCTGCGCCGAATATCGTCATCGCCACCGGCAGCACCACTGTCGGGAACTCCGGCGCCGGGACTGGAGCCTCTAGCTCGTTGTAGCCGCTCAACACCTCGTCCTTCGAATCGCCGAAGATGTAGTAAATCCTGAAGCTCACAGAGTCCCCAGGATTCAGCGTTATGTCGTTCCACTCGAACAATGCGTTGCCATCCATGTAAGTACCGTCAGGGTCTGGATCATCGATGGAAGTATAGTAATAAAAAAGGTCGTCCCACGCATTTGCGTCGTGGACGTCTGCGGGCGTGCTTGAAGATGTTGCAACGGCTGCATATGGATAGCCATCACCATCCCAGACCAGCATTATCGGCTTGCCGTCGCTGTCCTCCAAATAATCCCAATAGTCTGGAAATGGGCTACGGTCAAGGTCCCAGTCCACGATACGCTTGTATTTCAAGCCCGTGACCGTGTCAGAGCCTGTGTTTTCCAAGGTTACTTCCAAGATGACGAACTTCTTGTCCTTCGGCAGCGTGAACTCATGCGTCAGCTGTATGCGCCCGTCTGAGGTGGTGGCGACATCTCTTACTTTGTACTCGTCGGCTGTGCTCAGATTCGTCTCTGAGACAAAGTTCAGACCGTTAATTCCATCAGCGTATGCATAGCACTCATGAAGAATGCTTCCAGAGTCGTAATAACCGACGAAGTAGCCTTCGCCCCACCAGCCCACCGCAAGGTGCTCATGCTCAATGCCAACGGGATACTGGAGACCGTAGCCGAGAGAATAGTCGGCAAGATATCCATGGCTGTCAACGCCCATTTTGATGTAAGTGGCTGTTACTCCGAAATCAGGTCCATAATCCATAGTAGGAGCGTCTGCATCAGATTGGGCGGCGGCGCACGGCGCTGCTAACGCCACTAAAATTACTGCTACCAGCACTGGTATCAGCTTTTTCACATGCTCACCTCCCCCTTCTTGACAGTCTTTTGGGTCTTTGAGGAATTATAAAAGATTTACGCTCCCATCTCAATGATCAGGGAAATAAGAGTGGTCTGCTTGAAAATTAAAGCTGTTTAGAAGCTTTTTTTGTTCCTGACTTTAAAAAATAGCATTAATTTAAAATGAATTTATAAGGATACGAAATTGTAATTTAAAAATGCATCGGAACCGGCGGCAGGGGGCATCCGATGTTGTAATGAAAAGAGGTTAAATTAAGTGAATCAAAACAAAAGAGGGGAGGCAAAATGCGAATTTCCGAATTCATAAAGCCGCCCGAAATTGAAATAACGATAGTAACGTACCGCAGCATCTTCCAAGCGGAGCATGCGCACGAGAAGCTCGGCGACGCTTACGCATCGCTCTCCGCCGAGATTCTAATGGACGCCGCTGATATGAGACAAATCGGCGTGAAGGACGGAGAAAACGTGGAAATCCGAAACGAACACGGTTTCATCGTCGTTCGAGCGAAAAAAGACGAGGAACGGCACGAGGGCATCGCATTCATGTGCAACAGCATCTTCGCAAACCTCCTCGCCTCGCCCGCACCACCGCAAGCCCTACAACTGCAACCACAAGCTCAGCACGCCTTGCCAAGCCTTAAACGCATAAAAGCAAAAATCTCAGCCACTAAAGAAAATATAACCAACATAAAGGACATCACAAAACGTAAACTTTAGAGGCACAAGGGCATGCAGCACTCTGTAACAACCTAAAGATTAATCACTGATGCCCAAAAGCTTTTTAGCCTCAACAACGGCATCAATGGCGTCTTCGCCATATCCGTCCGCTCCAATACGCTCTGCCCACTCTCTCGACACCGGGGCGCCGCCGACCATAACCTTAACGCTGTCCCGGAGCCCTGCCTCTTTTAGTGCTTCGATGACTCTCTGCTGCTCCGGCATTGTCGTCGTCATTAGGGCGCTAAGCCCTAAAATGTCCGGATGCTCATCCCTCACCGTCTGCACGAAATCCTCAGTCGGCACGTCCCTGCCGAGGTCCACACATTCAAAGCCACTGGCTTCGAGCATCGTCCGCACAATCGTTTTCCCGATGTCGTGCACGTCGAACTGCACGACGCCGATAACTACCTTGCCGAGCGTCTTCCTCTCCCTCCGCTCCTTCTTAAGCTCCGGCTCGAGAATTTTCAACGCAGTGTAAAAAGCCTCGGCGGCGAGCATGAGCTCAGGAAGCGCATACTCTCGCTCTTCATACTTGCGCCCGACCTCTCGCATGCCCTCGGACAAGCCTTTCTCTATGATTTCGTAAGGAGCAATGCCCTCAGAAAGCGCCTTTCTTGTAAGCTCCTCAGCGACGGTGTCGTCGCCGAGCAAAACAGCTTTCGCCAAACCATCAAATATCTCATCCCTCGCCATGATATCGCCTATCTCGATTTACAAACAAAAATACTTAAAATTTTCTCTTCCTTTTTTAAGCAATAATACTTAAATTAGGAGGCGTTGAAAACAATAGTATGTCTGAAATGACGCCTATGGAGCGTTTCGAGGCGGCGCTGCGTGGTGAGGAGCCCGATAGAGTCCCAGTGATGTTCATGGCGTTAATGATTTGCGCAAGGGAGATAAACGTGGGAATGCGGGAATATGCCAAAGACGCCGAAAAGCTTGCAAGAGGGCAGCTTGCTTTCTTCGAAAAATACAAGCCGGACGTCGTCACGCCGGGCACGAACGTGTGTATGACGGCGGAAGCCTTCGGCACGAAGACGAAGTTCCATGAGGGACTTACACTTCCCGTGACTGAGGAGTATGCAGTCAAGACTGCTGAAGACTGGGAAAAGATTGAGGTGCCGGACCCGAAAAGAGCTGGGCGCCGTGGTGTCTATCTCGGCGCTGTTGAAATAATCTCTGAGCGTCTGAGAGGCGTGCCGATAATGGGCTTCATCATAAGCCCGCTGACGCTTGCGAGCTGGGTTGCTGACCTTTCAAGAGTCGTAGTGGACATGAAGAAAAATCCAGATTTGCTGCATAAAGGATTGAGGACGCTGACCGATGCCGTGAAAGCAAGGATTGAGACCTCAATAGACGCAGGCGTGACGCACTTCATGCTCGTCTGCACACGAGCGAGCCGGGAGCTCTTCAAGGAGGAGCAGTATGCGGAGTTTGGCATGCCTTACGACTTAGAGGTGTTAAGCCACGCCGTCAAGCGTAAAGTGCCCATCGTCGCCCACGTCTGCGGCGTCGAGCCATTACTTAGCCTTATAATTAGGAAATACCCAATAGTGGGCGTGAACTGGTGGGACAGGGGCACGAAATTCAGCCTAAAGGACGTGAAAAATGAATATGAGGTTACGGTGATAGGCGGCGTTGACCAGAACCGCACGCTGCTTATGGGGACGCCTGAGGACGTTGAGCGGGAGGCTGCCGATGCTATAAAGAATGCGGCGCCCGGAGGCAGGTTCATACTTTCTGCGGGCTGCGAGCTACCTGCGATCGCGCCGCCTGAGAATATAAAGGCGGTAGTGCGTGCCGCCGAGAAGTATGGGAAATATGTGAAGGGATGAATATGAAGGTGAAAAAGGAGAAGATGACCTCTGCGGATAGAGTAATGCTGGCAATGGGCTTAGACGAGCCTGACAGGGTGCCAGTGGGCTGCTTACCACTGACCATCGGTGCGAGGATGGCGGGCGTCGCTGTTGACAAATATGCGCTGGATGCGAAACTTATCGCAAAAGGGCAGCTCGTTTTTTACGAAAAGTTCGGCGTTGATTTCTTGTGTCCGATGTCGGATATTGCGATGGCTGCAGAGGCGTGGGGCACGAAAACAAAGTTCGTGAAGACTTCCACGCCCTATACCGTCGAATATGCTGTCAAAAAGCCTGAAGACTGGGAGAAGATTGACAAGATTTCTGCATCAGAGTGGTGGGAGGAAGCTGGAAGGATTCCTTTAGTTCTGGAGGCGCAGGACATCATCATTGATAAAGTGGAGTCAACAGTGCCTGTAATAGGATTCCTCGTGAGCCCAATAACGTTGGCATCGTGGATCGGCGGCTTGGACCGGGTTTCGATAGACATGATAAGGGCGCCGGACCTCCTGCACCGAGCGTTAAGGGTTCTCACGGAATCAATGATAGAAATGGCGAAGGCGTTGTATGACAACGGCATCTGCGTCTGTTATATGGTCTGCACGAGGGCGACTCGCGATATTTACACACTTGAGCAATACATGGAGTTCGGCACGCCCTACGACCTCAAGCTCATCGAGGGCGTGAAGCATTTCATGGTTCTCATGGGGCACGTCTGCGGCAGAGAACCGTTCCTTGAAATCCTAGCGCCTTTGTATTCCTTCGTCGGCATTAACTTCTGGGACCGGGGCTCTAAATACGACATCGCATTTGCGAAACGCAAATATGGACGCATGACTCCGGTAATAGGTGGCGTCGACCAAACAAGAACGTTGCTCTATGGCACGCCCGAAGAGGTGGAGGCGGAATGTCTCGACGCCATCAGAAAGGCGGCGCCGGGAGGTGGCTTCATCCTAGCGCCCGGTTGCGAGCTCTCCCTTGAGACGCCTGACGAGAACATAGCGGCAATGGTGAACGCCGCACGCAAATATGGCACTTATCCTTTGGATGAGAAAATATTAGGAGGTGCGTGAGATGGCTACTAAGGAGTTTAAGGTTCCTGAGATTCCGGAAGTGCCGTGGGAGGTTCCAAAAGACCCTGAGCTTCAGCCGTTCCTTGCGCCGACGCCGCTCTGCGAGGCTCATCACCCCCGGATTAAGGAGGAAGCCCTAAAAATAACGGAGGGCGCCAGAAATCCGAGAGAAGCGGCGATGATGATTTTCTACTACATGATTGACAAGATAAAGTTCGAGATGGAGCCGCCAAAGTCCGCCCTTGAAACTTTGGAAGAAGGCGGCGGGAACTGCTTTAACAAAGCGAGCTTACAAATTGCGCTGCTGCGCTCCATCGGAATTCCCGCAAGATACAGCCTCGACAAGACGAAAATAAAATTGATAAGGGTCGTAATTCCTGAGGAAATTTTCAAGGAAATGGCAAAAAAGCAAAGCTGGACGATTCATTTCTCAGTGGACGCCTACATAGACAGGAAATGGATACAATGCGACACGAGCTTCGATCAGGCATTAGTGCCATTCCCCTACAACTGGAACGGGCGGACTGACCTATTGCTGCTGTGCCCGTGGTGGCGGCTTGGGCATATAGGGAAGACGCCAGTGCTGCCTGCCGACGAGATAAATGCGAGATTTGCAGAGCGTGGCTTCACGAAGGAGTTTTGCATGAAGAATATTCGCCCTTACATGGAGGCGTTGCGTGAGATGAGCACCGTCGAACTATGCAAGTACTACAAGAGGATTTTAGGGCGGCGGGACGCCGAGAGCTTTGCGCACCTGCTCTTCTTCCACTTCGTCGGGCACTACCGAGACATCAAATACATGCCGTTCTTCCGCCACGACATAGATTGGGATTCTTCGCAGCTCGTCTTTAAGGAGCCCAAATACAGCGTCGACATAGAGAAGCGGAGTGTGAGCGGACTACCCTTTGAGGTGGAATATTAAGGCGCCTGCAGCTCAAAACATTTACAAATTAGAAAGGTATATATAGGAATAAAGGGTTTGAAAGAAAAATAATATGGATACAGAGGAGCTGTTGAGGGATGCGCATGTGCTGCTGCATCCTATTAGGTATAAAATCATAGAGCTCCTGATGAACGATTCTTTACACATAAGCGAGATAAGCAATAGGATACAGGAGGACCGGCGGCTTGTTTCATACCATCTCTTAACGCTGGAGGAGTGCGGTTTCTTGGAGAGTGCTTATGAAATATCCTACGAGCCGAAGTCGAAAGGCAAAGCCTTGCGGAAGTATAAGGTGACAGATAAGGTCGGTAAAGTCATCTCAGAGCTGAAGAATCGCATTTCGGAAATTCCTAACTTCTCATCATCCTAACAGCTCTAATTCTACTCCTAATTTTTTCAACTCCTCAAAGAACGAAGGATAAGAAATAGAAACGCATTCGGCGCCTTCAATTACAGTAACGCCGTCGGCGGCGAGTCCTGCGATGGCTAACGCCATTGCGATTCTATGGTCGCCTCTTGAATCAACGACGGTGCCGTGAAGCGCCGCATGAGTGCTACCCTCAATGACCAGCCCGTCTTCCTTCTCTTTTATCTTTGCGCCCAGCTTTGAAAGTTCCTCCGCTGTTGCTTTTAGCCTGTCCGTCTCCTTATGCCGCAGGTGCGCGGCGTTTGTTATTTCAGTAATGCCCTCGGCGACAGTGCCTAAAACCGCAACCGTTGGCACTAAATCCGGAATATCCCTTGCATCCACTCTGACGCCTCTCAGCCGTCCCACGCCCTTTATGCACACGACACCCTTTTCCTCGTCCCATTGGACGTCTGCGCCCATCTTTTTTAAGATATCCAAAATTTTCACGTCGCCTTGCGCCGACGGGAACAGGTTCTTAACGTAGACCTCACCAACGCTGCCTTTTGCCGAGCTCACGACGGCAGCCGCAAGTATGAAGGCGGCGGAAGAGAAATCACCTGGCACCGTGAAGCGGCGAAGGTCGTAGCTCTGCGGCTCGACCTCGAATATTTCTTTTCTTTCGTGCTTTTTACGGCGCACGGCTACGCCTGCCCTTTTCAAGATGTCAAGCGTGATGTTCACATAGGGCTCAGAACTTAGCCTGCTGACGATGATTTTCACAGGGTTTTCAGCGAGCGGCGCCGCAATGAGGAGGGCGGAGACGAACTGCGAACTGATACTTGCATCTATTTCGGTGCATCCGCCTTTAAGCCTACCTTTGACTATTAAAGGAGCGGTGCCGTCGCCCTTCGTCGAGAGCGCTTTGGCACCGAGCTCGTTTAGCGATTTTAACAGCGGCAAGTTCGGGCGGCGCCGCAGCGACGCATCTCCAGTCAAAACGGTTATCCCGTCGCAGAGAGCGGCTACAGCCGTGAATATCCTAAGCGTCGTTCCAGAATTTTCAGCGTTTACCACGTCGTCGGGCGTCTTCGGCTGCGTGCCACGGACGACAAGCTTATCTGAGCCTTTAAGCTCCAAGGCGGCACCGAACGCAGCAGCAGCGTTTATTGTTGCTCTCGTATCGCCGGAGAGCAGTGGAAAAAGAATTTCACATCTCTCAGAGAACGCAGCAACCGCTATCGCTCGATGCGTATAACTCTTAGACGGCGGCGCAAACACCTCCCCTTTTACCTCTGAGCTGCGGATTACTGCTTTCATCTGCTATTCATTTGTTCGACGTGTATGTAAATTTGCGTTATGCTTTACTTTCCATGCGTCGTTTTTTCCCACGTGCTTAGCTCATACGGGTCGCTCGTCTGCGTGGCGATGCGTTTAGCGCCTTAAGACTTCGCAAGAGCGTCGTGCTTTCCCTTTAAGATGAGCGAAATGTTAATAAATAATGAGTAAAAATATGTTGGTGGAGAAATAGGGATGCAGCTCGTAAAGGGATACGAGGATTGGATGTATAAGGAGTTGAGGTTGTCGCCTTGTAGCGGTTACAATCCCCCTGACGAAATACCGGTGAGGTGTGAGCAGATAGACATTGCAGTTTTCAACACCTTTGACGAGATCATCAACAAGCATCCCAGGGAGAAGCTCTGTGGTTTCTTCCACAGGCATGTCGGTAGGAAGAATAGAACGATACTCCCGTGGCTCCACTGGCTGGATGGCAGCGTCGGCGTATTCGCCACGCTCGGGCAATACCCCCGATCGAAGGGGGAGAGGGCGGTCATTTGCGCCCCCCTGTATAACCAGCATGATAGGTTAGAATGTGAATGTGGCACTGACTACCACGTGCCCACGCTTGAACACGTTACGTCCGTTGCGTATACGAATTACACCCTCTTAGGGCATTTCGCATTCCACCTCAACGGCGGCTTCTGGCGGATGGAAGACACCATCTGGGGCTCGAACACCGTTGTGGTGGCAGCAGCGCTCAACCACGTCATCCAATCGAAGCCGCCATACAACGACGAGAAGATTTTCGAGCTCTGGGAGGAGGCGAAGTGGCGGAAGGCAAAGATCAGAAGACTAAAGGCCTTGAAAAGGTTCCTGAGGGAGCCGACGCTTTTGAACCTGAGAAGAGCCGAGCTCGAAGCGGCGAAAGCTGACTACTGGCCGTATAGGCGGCTGGTCGAGGTGCGATGGCCTGAGCGGTACTTGAGCGTCTGGGAGATAAAGCAGGAGATAAAAAGGCTGAAGAAAGACGCAGAAGCGAAGGCGAGGCGAGCAGTGGGTGAGCTTTTCAAGAAGGTCGTGTATTTGCCAAAGCCCGGCAATGAGGAGGTCATGTTCCAGCCGCTCCACCCCGAGGGCAAAGTCGTTTTCAAGCTAATAGGTGAGCTTTCGGAGCTGGAGGATGAAATAAGGAAGGAGAAGGAGAGGATAAAGGAGACAAGACACGAACGTCGCCGGTTGATGCGGAAGATGCAGCGCCTCATAAAAGAGGCAATAAAGAGGTATCCCGCTCAGATAAAGGAGGAGAAAGCTTCCCTCAGAGCGCCGAGAGAACGACTTTACAGGAAGGCGTTAAAGGAGCAAGGACGCATCATTGAGTATTTGGGGGCGAAGGAGAATCTAATTATGTTGCGGGACATGGTCATAGCGAAGCACCCGCTGCTCAGAGACAAGCGCATATACTTCGTGGGCGTGAAGCCGTGGTTCGCTCACATTTGTGCAGAGCGTCGTCAGGAGATAAAGTTGCGTGGTGACTATTGGGAAGAAGAACTTTATCCTATATGGTTCGAGCGGCGGTGGCATAGAGCGCACATACGGCGGGATATGAAGGGGAGCTGCAAGGTGCGGTGGCTTGGCAGCCTCGTGTGTCCAACGCTTCTCTCTTTGATACTGAGCAACGACTCACAAGGCGATCACCAGAATAGCATCACAAGGCTCGTGTTCAGGATGCGGCATCAGAACAGAGGGATGGGAGAGTGGAAAGTTCTCTCAAGAGACACACGCAAGAAAATTTCATATCCGCTGATGATAAGACCGATACGTCTCAAAAACGGACACGTAGTTTACGGGCAGGTTTTCGGCGCCGAGGAGTGCCGTCCGCTCCGCCCGCCTGACATCTGGAGGTGCCGGTATTACTCGCTGTGGGCATGTTTCTTCTTAGAACTTCTTAACAGCACAGGATTGCACAAGATAGTATTCTGGAACTCAACACGCAATCACCGCTACCGCCGCCCGTTCGTGCGGTTCAACTTCAGCTACAACTTCCTCGACCGCATCGTGGACTGGTTCATCCTGAACGTTTGGTAGTGGCGTTTGTCGCCCCCCCTCACTACTACAGCACCGCACAATGCATCGGCTTAGTTGAGTTGCTCATCCTTTTTTAAACCGACAAATATTAGTGTAAGGGCCCGTGGCTTAGCATGGATAAAGCACCGGCCTTCTAAGCCGGGGATCGCGGGTTCGAATCCCGCCGGGTCCGCTCTCAGAACACATGCTAAAGTAACCCCTGTAACCATTGAGGAGCATCCTTCGGAAAGGAGCAGCTCCCCCTCGGGCATACGCCCTGCTAAACATATGGATGAGTGTTGGGGCGTCAGCGTTGCTAATATGCACCTCAGCAGAAAACCGTATTGGCATTCTCAACTCCACTTCTAACCCTGTCGTTCGGAAGTGGGATATTTTAGCTTAAGGCATCCGCTCCCGCTGCCTCCTCAGCCCAACAGCTTCGCAACAACAGTCATCCTACTTCCTAAACGATGCAAAGATATTATGTTCAAGGCAGGGCATTGCAGGTCGGTGGTTCTCTACCGCCAGCTTTTTAAAGGTTAGAAAATAGTTACTCCCCTTCAGCGGGCTCGCAAGCTTTCCTCAATTCCTCCTCTTTTAAGACACGTCGCAGAACCTTCCCGACGGCAGATTTTGGGAGTTCCTCCCTGAATTCCACCACTCTCGGAACTTTGTAGGCGGCAAGACATTCCTTACAAAAGTCTATTATGTCCTTATCGCAAACCTTGCCCTTAAATTCCTCCTTAAGCACTACAAACGCTTTTACAGTCTCCCCCCTATACGGGTCGGGCACGCCCACCACCGCCGCCTCGCACACTGCCGGATGCTCATACAAGACCTCTTCAACTTCCCTTGGGTATATGCTATAGCCGCCAGCGAGTATCATATCCTTTTTTCTATCAACGATGTAGAAGTAGCCATCTTCATCAAATTTCGCAATATCCCCTGTCAGAAGCCATCCATTTATCAACACATTCTTCGTCTCTTCTTCCATCTTGTAATAGCCTTTCATGACCTGCGGACCTTTGATTGCCAGCTCTCCGCTCTCTCCAGCAGGCAAGATTACACCATCATCGTCAACAACGACGCTCAGAGTATTGGGGAAGGGTATTCCTATGCTTCCCTCCTTGTTAACCCCGTAAACAGGATTTGCGTGTGTTACCGGCGAAGTTTCGGATAGGCCATAACCTTCTACGAGCTTTCCACCGGTTATTTTTTCAAACTCCCTTTTAACCTCAATAGGCAGGGGGGCGGCGCCGCTAATGCAGACCCGCACCGAGCTTAAGTCATATTTGCTAACGTCAGGGTGCGTGTTTATGGCATTAAACAGCGTCGGCACCCCGCAAAATATCGTCACTTTATGCTTTTGGATCGCTTTTAATATCCTTCGTATGTCTCTTGGGTCAGGAATCAAAACGATCTTACAGCCCAAAAGTATGGGGGTGTTCAAACTCGTGGTCATTCCATAGACGTGGAAATAGGGGAGCGCGCCCAAGAACACGTCGTCTGAAGAAACGTCGTTGACCCATTCGGCGTTCTGATATGCATTTGCGACCAAATTATAATGCGTAAGCATTACTGCTTTGGGCAAGCCTGTTGTCCCACCTGTATATTGGAAGGCAGCTACATCCTCCTTGGGGTTTATTTCAATAGTTTCGTCCGTAGGACTGAATTTCATAACGTCCTTCCAGTAAACAACATCCTTTTCGTCAATGCTGACCTTTTGCTTTCTAAGCGGATAAAGCACATTTAAAGGAAAGGGGAGGAAATCCTCTATCTTACAAACGACAACTTTCCGTATCAATCCTTCATCGAGTAAAGGTCTGATTCTTGGATATACGAGCTCCACAGCAAAAACTACGTCTACCTCGCTGTTCTCAACTAAATACCGCAATTCTCTCTCAGTATACATCGGATTGCACTGCACAACGATGCCTCCGGCTTTAAGAATGCCGAAATAACATGCTACGTAGTGCGGTGTATTTGGTAAATCTACTACAACCCTGTCACCTTTCCTTACATCCTCCGACTTGAGAAAAGAGGCAACTTTGTCTGCCATCTCATCCAGCTCTTCATAACTTATCTTCTTACCAAAAAAGTCCAAAGAAGTCTTGTTAGGATATTTTTTAGCTGAATTTTCTAACAAAGTATTCAAAGGCACTTTAGGACAGTCTATATGCCCTCTAACTCCCTCATCGTAATGTTTTAGCCAGACCCTTCTTATCTCATCGTCCCTAATTTCAAAGAGATTTCTGCCCTCAACACCTAAGATACTTGTAACATTTGCCATGATTATAAAGGAATTATCAATCTAAAAATAGCTTTCCCGTAACTCTCGTCTTTTCCGCTCAAGATAAGAATATACGGCACCGTGCGGCGTCCCATTGACGAGCATCTCGACGGCAGCCCTCGCCACCCTCACCTGCTCGGGGTAACCGATGATGCTGGTGGTCTTGCCGTAAACTGAAATTTTCGTGCCCGTCAGCTCCTCGATGTGCTGGCGGGTCCGCCCGCCTCTTCCAATAATTCTGCCTTTTACTCGCCGTAAAGCGTTTTCGGAGAGGTAGGACAAGCTTATTATATCGAGGATGCGGGCATCGTCGTCAAGTAAGGCGAACGCCTTTTCGGGAGAGAAGCCACGAGCTATTGCGCGCACGACGTCGACGACGCGCAACGCCATCAATGGGTCCCTCGTCCGGATCACGACGCTCCCGTCCCTGCTGTCCACCTCTATTCTACTCGACGTTCTACTTTCGAGCTCAGCCTTCGTGCTGCCGCCTTTTCCGATGAGCACTCCTATTCTGTCTTGCGGTATCCGGACGTAGTGCTCAGAGACCGCCCATTCCTCGTTCTCAACCGCCTCAGCCTCATCCACAACTACCTCGTTCTTATCTGCCTCGTCCCGTCTCTTTTCGTCCTCCATTCTCCACCAGCCTCAAAATCTCATCCTCAGAACATTGCACGCTCAACTTTTTAAAAAACGTGGCAACGTTTCTTACATCTCGCCTTAAGAAGGCTTCGGCGTTCGGATGGCTCAGGAGCACCGCTTGTCCGAAGTCTATGAGCACCGGGCGTATGTTCTCGCATTCAATGTAGCCTTCAGCCATGATGTTGAACTCGCTGAGGTCGGCGTGGACAAGCCTTGCACCGTTATACAGGAGCCGCATGTAAGAGACCAAATCTTTGAAAATGCGTTTGGCGTCAGCTTTGTCGATGTCGTTGGCGACCTCCCGCAACAGCGGCTCGGGCACGCCGTCCACGCCGATGAACTCCATGACGAGGACGTTTCTGTCGGCGGCAACCGGCTTCGGGACTCGCACGCCGGCGTCCGCCGCCCGCTTCAAGTTACGAAACTCCTTCTTCGTCCATGCAAAGACCATGCTACGCTTGTTCTTCTTTATATTTTCGAAGCGGGGGTCGCCAATGATGTATTCGTGCATGGCGTCGAACGTGCTCGTCTCGATTTTGTAAATTTTCACGGCGATTTCTTTCATCCCAGTGACGTTTTTGTCAGAGAGGGCATGGAAGACGTTGGCTTCTTTGCCCGTGCTCACGGGTCCGCCCATCGCCGTTATGATGCGCCGTTTCGCAAGCTTGTAGAGGCATTCGAGCGTTGGGATGTCAAAAACATACTCCTCGACCTTTCTATCCTCTTGCGTTCTCCTGCGGGTTCTCGCCCGCTTCCGCTCCCACCTCAGCCACTCCTCTATTTCAAATAGCCCTTCCTCTCCAGCCATGCCACCTGTGGTCTCGTATATTTCCAAACGACGTCTGCTTTCTCGTCCTGAAACTCCCAAGGCACGACAATGACGACATCGCCGACGTGTATCCAGACACGCTTTCGCATCTTCCCCGGTATTCTCACCATCCGCTTAACGCCGTCCATGCACCGAACGATCATATGATTCGCTCCGAGCATCGTCTCAACAATACCAAGAACCTCCCGCCGCTCCGGGTTCGGGATGCGGACCCTGATAACCTCTCCACCAATCTCGCCTATCGCCTCGTTCACTCCGCCCTTCTTGCGTTCTGCGGCATTTTCCGCTCTGCTTTTTTTCTTTGTCAGCCCCTACACCCGTTAGTCAGTTGAGAAATAGTAATATTAAAGAGTATCCCATAGATATGGTGGCATGAGGTTGAGGAGGGGTTTTTTACTTTTACTGAAAAGGCTTCTGAGGAGGAGGAATACGAAGATTGGAATATACGGGGCACCAAATGCTGGGAAGACGACACTGGCAAACAGAATACTCCACGACTTCTTAGACCATGAAGAGATGGGAGTTGTCTCTGAGATTCCACACGAGACGCGACGAGCTTACCGCAAGGAGGGCATTCTCATTACCGCAAAAGGCGCAAAGCTCAAAGTGGACATCGTGGATACGCCCGGGCTCGCAACGAAAATCGATTTCCACGATTTCATACCCTACGGACTTAGCGAAGAAGAAGCGAAGAAAAGGGCGAAAGAAGCGACAGAGGGCGTCATCGAGGCCATAAAATGGCTCGATGACCTCGACGGCGTCCTCCTCGTTATGGACGCCACGGAAGACCCATTCACGCAGGCGAACATCGTCATCATTGGGAATCTCGAGGCTCGTGACATCCCCTTCATCATCGTAGCGAATAAAATGGACTTGGAAAACGCGGTGCCGGCGAGAATAAAAAATGCGTTCCCGCAGCACGTCGTCGTGCCGATTTCTGCGCTTAAGGGCGAGAATATGGAAAAGCTGTATGAGGAGATGGCCCGTTGCTTTAGGTGATGCGTATGAGCGGGAGCGGAGAAGAGAGGAACATAAAGCTGGACCTGATATCCGAGGAGCGAGTGGCATCAATGACTTCTATGGAAAAAATACGGTTCATCCTTGACGGGGTGAAGCTCGGAAACATCGTCGTTTTAGAAGGCGGACTCACGCCGGAGGAGCAGATGAAACTCATAGAGATGACGATGTCCGAGATAAGTGAGGACTTCACGGGCATAGAAATAGGGAGTTATCCGCTGAAAAGAGGCTTCTTGAGGCTGCGGCGGCGGACGAGGCTCACCATCGTTGGACCGGCGAACATGATGAAGACTATAAAAAAAGACAAAGACCTAATAAGGGCAATAATTTCAATAGTTTAAAATGCCGCACAAGTGCACGAGGTGCGGGAAAGTATTTCATGAGTTGAGCGAGGATATGCTCCAAGGTTGCCCCACATGTGGCAGTAAAACGTTCTTCTACGTGCGGAGTGCCGCCGCGCAAAAACTTGCGGAGAGAATAAAGGTAATAACTGGCATTGGGGAGGGGCAAGAAGCTGGAACCGAGGCTGATGAGGCATTAGAGGCTCAGGCGCAAAACTTGCAACTCGACATCGAAAGCATACGGATTTTAAAGCCCGGCGTCTATGTGCTGAACCTTGAGGCGTTGTTCAGAAAAGAGGGGATAATCATGGGGATAAAAGAGGACGGCAAATACGTCATACATCTGCCGTCTTTATTTAAAACGAAACGGAAACGGAGAGAGGAGAAGTGATGGAGAGCCTCAAGTGCATCTTCGTGGACTGGCAATATGCATACGAGCTTTGCAAGGACGTTTTCCTGAAGATAAGAGCGTCGGGCTTCAGACCGGATGTTGTGATCGCCGTTGCTCGAGGCGGCTGGTTCCTTGGGCGGGCACTTTGCGACTTTTTTCTCATAAAGGAGTTGTTCAGCGTGAAGGTAGAGCACTGGGGCGTCGCCGCCACCGAGGGGCGAGCGGAGCTTAGATGCTGGCTCGACGAAAACGCCGCCCGCCGCGTCGAGGGTAAGAACGTATTGATAACCGATGATATCACCGACACCGGCGACAGCCTCCGCATACTCTTAGAGCACTGCCGTCGCAGTTTGAATGCAAAAGAGGTGCGAACCGCCACGATGCAGCACAAGACAAGCTCCTCTATAACTCCTGACTACTACGGCGAGGTCTTAAAAGAGTGGAAATGGGTGATTTACCCGTGGAGCATCCACGAAGACCTCTTCACACTCATCCCGAAGGTCTTAGGTGAGGGAAAGACTATCGAACAAATAAAAGAGCGGCTGCGGGATGCCTTCGACATCTATATTTCGCAGAACACGCTCGAAGAAGTCCTCGAAAACATGCTGCATCACGGTAAGGTGGAAAAAAAAGGGAAACTTTGGACGCCGGCGGCGCAGTAACTCGGCGTTAAGTTGAGCGTTGCTGTCCGAAGTATTCGTAGAAGCCGCCTCGACTACCTTTCCAGCGTTTGGGGTCGCCTTTAAAGCCGGCGGTGATGAGCTGGCGCATGAGCGGCGGCGTTCGCCATTTAGAGTCGCCAGTTAGTTTATACATTTCCTCCCAGACCTTTGCTCGCAGCTCCAGTCCAATCCAATCTGTGAACTCAAACTGCCCCATAGGATGATTGTAACCGTATTTCAGGATGATGTCCACGTCCTTCGGGGTTGCAACCCCCTCCTCCACGATTCTGATGGCTTCCACGGCGAGAGCGTGGCTGAGTCTGATGGACGGGAAGCCGGTGCCCATATCTTTGACAACGGCAATCACACGCCCGAGCTGTTCGGCGAGCCTCTTCGAGACTTCCAATGTCTCATCGGAAGTCAATAACCCCCTAACTATCTCAAGAAGCTTCATAACAACGACGGGCTGGAAGAAGTGCATGCCGATGACCTTTTCGGGACGTTTTGTCGCCGCTGCAATTTGCGTGACGGGCAGCGAGGACGTGTTTGACGCCAGAATCGTATGCTCAGGGCATATCTCGTCAAGCTCGGCAAAAACCTTCTTCTTCAGTTCTAAGCTCTCGGGCACCGCCTCTATGACGTAATCGGCATCATTACATGTGTATTTGAGGTCGGTCGTCACTTCTATACGGCTGAGAGCCGCTTCTGCCTCTTCCCTCGTCATCTTGCCCTTCTCGACAGTTTTTTCGAGACCCCAGCGCCCGCTCTTTATCTCCTTCATGCCAGCTTTTAGAATCTCATCGCTGATGTCACGGGCGACGACCTTGAAGCCATGCTGGGCGCAGAGTCTCGTAATCTCCCGCCCCATCACTCCAAAACCTATTACGGCTATCTTCTCAATCTCCACATGCTCACCTCCCCCTAAACTCAGGCTTTCGCTTCTCAAGGAACGCCTTCATGCCCTCAGCCCTGTCCTCGGAAGCAAAGCAGACGCCGAGCGCCTGCGACTCGAACCGCAGCCCGGCATCGAGCGGCGTGTTCATCGCCACGTTAATCGCACGCTTTATGAGACGTAATGCCAGCGGGCTTTTACTTGCTATCGTTTTTGCGAGTCCCATTGCCACTTCTTCGAGCTTTTCGGTCGGCACGACCTTCTCAACGAGCCCTACACGTTCAGCTTCTTTTGCGTCTATGATATTGCCAGTGAAGCATAGCAGCTTTGCCATCCCAGGTCCAACGAGCCGAGGGAGGCGTTGTGTGCCGCCAGCGCCCGGCATTATTCCCAAATTTACCTCCGGCTGCCCAAACTTCGCATTTTCCGCTGCTATCCGGAAGTCGCACGCCATCGCAAGCTCCAGCCCGCCACCGAGGCAGAAGCCGTTGATCGCTGCAATCACGGGCTTGCTGAAATCCTCGATGCGCTTGTAGAGCGTCTGACCGCCGAGTGACGACTCCGAAAACTCCATGATCTGTTTAAAGCTCATTTCGGACAGCACTTTTATGTCGGCGCCGGAGACGAACGTTTTATTGCCAGCGCCCGTGATGACGACCGCTCGCACGCTTTCATCCTTTTCAACATCGTCAAGCGCCACAAGCAGCTCTTTCCTCGTCTCGATGTCGAGGGCGTTCCTCGACTCAGGGCGGTTTATTGTTATTTTCGCAATGCCCTCCGCCTTTTCAAGTATGACGTTTTTGAACAAAGCAATCCCCTATTAAATTTCCGGAGTAAAAGTAGAAGGATGCTTGTGGACGTGACGATAAAGTTGAAAAGAGGGGTTACGGACCCGGAGGGGGAGAACACGAAGAAGGCACTTACGCTGTTGGGCTTCAAGAACGTGCAATCAGTAGGTGTGATGAAGACCTTCAGAATAGAAATGGATTGCGGTGACGAGGCAGAAGCGGTGAAACAAGCGGAGGAGATGTGCAGGCGATTGCTTGCAAACCCTGTTATACAAGAATACGAGATAAAAGTGGTGAGGGGGTAGAGAATGCCGGAGCAGCCGAGGTTCGACCCCTGGGGCTCAGCCGTCATCGATTACTCAAAAGTGTTCACGGAGTTTGGAATATCGAGGTTCGAGGGGCTTCTGCCGAGAGTTAAGGAGCCACATCTTTACATGCGTCGCCGCATTGTAATGGGGCATCGGGACTACGAGCTTATTTTGGAGGCGATGGAGCGGCGCCGTCCGTTTGCGGTGATGAGCGGCTTTATGCCTTCAGGAAAACTGCACCTTGGCGGGAAAATGGTCATGGACGAAATCATCTGGCACCAGCGGATGGGCGCTGCGGCGTTCGTCAGCATTGCCGACATGGAAGCGCATGCCGTTCGCCGCATATCTTGGCGTGAGTGCAAGAAGATTGGCGTCTTCGAATATATACTCAGCCTGATCGCCCTCGGCTTCGACCCGCACAGGGGCTTCATTTACTTCCAGTCTGAAAACAGGTTGCTACAAGACCTCGCCTTCGAACTGGGTTGCGAGGCTAACATCGGAGAGCTGAGCGCAGTTTACGGCTTCTCCAGCGACGTCAACGTCTCGAAGTGCGTCAGCGTGCTCATGCAGAGCGCCGACATCCTGCAGCCGCAACTCGCAACGTTCGGCGGACCAAAGCCAACGGTAATTCCTGTTGGTTTCGACCAAGACCCGCATATCCGATTAACGAGAGACGTTGCCTCAAGGGTGCGGCTCTTCACCGTCGAGCTCGTCAAAAATGGGGATGAATGTGTGAGGGTCAGGGCGAAGACGGAGGACGCCGCCTCTGCGCTCACGGAGGTTACGAGCAAGCTCGGCGGCGAGAAGCGAGCTTACGAGATGCATGTTGATGTCTACGGCGAGCCTTTCGAAGTGGTGGAGCGTGTGGTCAGGGAGGTAGAAATTGAGCTCGGCGGCTACGGCTTTTACCCGCCGGCAGCGACGTTCCACCGCTTCATGCGTGGGCTCGGCGGCGGGAAGATGTCGTCGTCGAAGCCTGAGAGCTACATAGCGCTGACGGAGCCGCCGAGGGACGCCGCTGCGAAGGTAATGAACGCAAAGACCGGCGGGCGGGCGACTCTGGAAGAGCAGCGGAAGCTTGGCGGCGTTCCCGATGAGTGCATAGTTTACGAGCTTCTGATGTTCCACCTTATCGAGGACGACCGGCACGTAGCTGAAATTTACGAGGAGTGCATCTCAGGACGCCGCACCTGCGCAGCTTGCAAAAAGGCGGCGGCAGAGCTTATGCGTTCTTTCCTGAAAGAGCATCAGGAGAGGAGGGAAGAGGCGAAAAACGTTTTAAAGGAATTGGATGTGGGGAAGAAGTGGCTGGAAGCTGTTAAGTTTTGAGGGCGGGTGAAGCTATTATAAACACTTTTTTATAAAAAAGTGATTATGGAATAAACAAAGGAGGTGTGGTGAAAAATGAAGATGGTTTTTGTTTCACACACAAAAAGAGATGCAGAATTCTGCGATGCATTTGATAGAGTATGTGCTCGAGTAGGAATTAGAGCATTTCGCTCTGAATTTGAAACAATTGAGAGACCTGCGTGGAAAACAATAAAAGATGCTATAAATAAATCTATTGCTGTATTCTTTTTAGTAGGAGAAGAATTAGTAAGGAGTCAGGATTTAGGAGGCCCTGAATGGAGATATACTCAGAATTGGATTGCTTATGAAATAGGTATAGCATGTCAAAGAGGAATTGATGTTTGGGCTGTTTGTGATGACGTCCCAATTAACTTTCCGATGCCATATATCAATAATTATCTTACTTTAAGCTTAAAGCACGAGCCGGCATTTAATTATTTAAGAGAAGTCCTTGAACTCTATAAAACAGGGCAGACTTTCCCTTTTCCTTATGTAGACCCTTTTGGGAATAATCTAGGCGTAAAGTGTCCCTACGATGACTGTCAAATGGAATTTAACTTGCATGTTGGCTTACCACCAGGAGAAATAATCAGGTGCCCTCAATGTTTGAGGAATATAGTGTTTCCTCAGGGCATTTACTTTGATTAACTGCCAAAAAATGAACACGCCGACAGCGTATAACAGAGCGTATCTGGCTATGGTGCTTCACACTTGCCTAAACCCACCTTCGGCGTGCTTCAGATACGCTCAAAACGTTATACTTATATGCTTGCAACACTTAAGTTGGACGTGTCCACATAACATAAGCCCACCGCAACCGATTATAGTATAGCATAAAAACTTACAGAACACATTCCAGTTTCTAACGGATTAAAACAGCTAATTGAGAAAAGAGCGTCTTTATCCGCTGCTTCAGCGAAAAACACCGATTCTACCGAGCTTCATAATCTCACCGAAAGGACTGATGTTCAAATTCCCAACCAAGACTTCTCATAGCATCCATCAACCATGCTTATCTATAATAATCCGGGCTTATTCTCGCAGTATTCTAGCCCTTCCTTTAAAGACTTTAGTTAGATAATTCCGTGTTGTATAAACTCTCATAATCAACTCATTCCTCTCCACACCGCAGAATAAACATAGTACGCCTTTTATTCGCTTTAACAACTGTTTCGTCTAAGGCAACCAGATTTCTTTGTTTTTCTCTGTCGTAACCGGTAGCTTCTCTTCAAATTTCTTTTCTTTATCCAGTTCCGGACAGAGGTTTTAGAAACCGGATGGAGCTCTGACAGAATTCCGGCAGCCCTTCCCCGAAGCCGTCTGAATATAAGCCAGAATCTTAACTCGAAAGGCGGCGGCACCTTATTCCTCTCAAACACCTTCAACTCCTCCACAATTCCCCTTACACTACGCATAAAAAATAGTTCCCCCTATTTATAATCTTATGTGGACACGTCCTAGTCCTCACGCAATTCATCACAACCCTGATGGGTGTGAGCATTCTTGCTTAGTTTTTTGTAATGCCCATTTAGACGCCGCTCAGCAGAAGGAAACAAATTGCCGACATCTTGGCATTTAATGATGTGGAGGCATGAGGTAAGCTTATATATGAGGCTTGCCAACGGCAAGTGATATCCGACAATAAAGGAGGTAATGTCCGGCGTGCTGCTTGCCCGAATAACTGGGAATTGAGGCGGGAAAATGTGGAGAATAGTTGCAAAGCCCGAGGTATGTATGGGATGTCACCTTTGCGAGATTTGGTGTGCGGTGGCGCACTCTACGTCCAAAGACATCATTAAAGCCTTCCTTTACGAGGGACAGAAGCCCTTGCCGAGACTCCTCGTTGAGGAAAGCTACCCTGAAAGCTTTGCGCTGCAGTGCAGGCATTGCGATGAGCCCGAATGTATGTTCGCATGCATCAGCGGCGCCTTATATAAGGACAGAACGGGCAGAGTGCTCCATGACGAGAGCAAATGCGTCGCCTGTTATAGTTGCATAATGGCTTGCCCCTACGGCGCCATCAGAATTAACCCGTTCACCGGCAAGATTCTCAAATGCGATCTGTGTGCGGATTTGGATTTCCCGTTATGCGTGGAAAAATGTCCAAACAACGCTCTGGAATACGTGGAGATTAAGACTGAGGCGGAGGAAAAGCTTTATGAGATATGATTACGTCATCATAGGGAACTCTGCAGGTGGCATCGGCTGCGTTGAGGCAATAAGAGAGCTGGATGAAGCTTCGAGCGTGGCGGTAATCGCCGCTGAGAAATATCATGCTTATTCCAGAGCTTTGATCCCGTATTATCTGGATGGCAAGATAGAGTTGGACAAAATCTATTATCGCCCGCATGATTTTTACCAAAAGATGAACGTCGAGACGCATCTCGGCGTTAAAGCCGTAGGAATAGATATAAATTCAAGGGAGGTCCTGCTGGAGGATGGGGTGCGGGTCGGCTTTGGCAAGCTACTGATAGCAACCGGCGGAAAGCCGTTTATACCTCCTATTGAGGGGCTTTCAGGTCAAAAGAACGTTTTCACCTTCCTAAAGCTCGAAGACGCCCTCGGCGTGAAGGAGACTTTGAAGAGCGCTGAGACATCGCTAATTCTCGGAGGCGGTATCATCGGGCTGATGGTGGCTGAAGTTTTGAGACGGAAAGGGCTCGAAGTCATAGTGGTGGAGCTTGCCGACAGAGTTCTTGCGCCGGTCGTTGACCCGATAACCTCAAAACTCGTGCAGGAGAAGTTTGCTGAAAATGGGGTTGGGATTATCCTTCAGAACACGATCGCAAAGGTTGTTGGAGAGAAGGAGGTTGAAAGAGTAATTTTGAAGGACGGGAGCGAACTTCCAACGGACTTGCTTATTTTAGCGGTTGGCGTGCGTCCCAACACTGAGGTTGTGAGAGATACTCCCATCAAAGTGAATAGGGGCATAGTGGTGGACAAATATATGGAGACGTCCGTCAAAGGCATTTACGCCTGTGGCGACTGTGCCGAGATCTACGATTTTGTTTTCGGAGCTAACAGGGTGCTGCTGCTCTGGCCAACAGCCTACGTCGGCGGGAGAATCGCAGGCTTCAACATGTGCGGCGTCCGCCGTGAACTCACGCACGCCACGAGCATGAATGCAATGCATTTCTTTGACTTCTATATTGTGAGCGCCGGGCTGAACGTCCCGAATGACAGCGATGAGTTTGAGGTGATCTACAAGCTTGACGAAGAGCGGAAGATTTACAGGAAATTTGCGCTCAAAGATGGGGAAATAGCTGGATTCATCCTCGCAGGAAAGGTTGACAGGGCTGGAATATTCTTAAAACTTATGAAAGAAGGCGTTAAAGTCACTGGGTTCAAGGACAAGCTGTTGAAGGAGGATTTCGGGTATGTTGACTTGTCTGAGGAAATAAGGTGGGATTTGCTGGCGGATAAAGTGAAGCTGGGGGTGGTATATGAGTATGCGGCGTATGAGGCGTGAGACTCTGCCCGATAAGGAGCACCAAGCCTGCGGCTTGTTTGGCGTGATGAATAGGAAGGGAGAGAGATTTGGAGGAAGGATGGCTATAGATGCCTTGATGAACATGAGGGTCAGAGGAAACGGGCTTGGAGCCGGTTTTGCCGCCTACGGAATTTACCCTGAACATAAAGATTACTACGCATTGCACATAATGTTTCAAGATTGGGACTTAGATGCGAAGCGTGAAGTTGATAAATTCCTTGGAGCAAACTTCGACGTTGTTTGCGACGAGGAAATGCCCACGAATCCTGAGGCATCGGTGATAAATCCGCCGCTCGTGTGGCGTTACTTCATGGCGCCGGATAAAAAAGGAGATGAAAAAAGGCTCAGCGACGATGACTACGTAGTAAAGAAAGTGATGCACATAAATACGAGGATAAAAAACGCTTACGTCTTTTCGTCGGGGAAGAACATGGGCGTGTTCAAGGGCGTCGGCTTCCCTGAGGAGATAGCCGAGTATTTCATGCTTGAAAAGGAGTATAGGGGGTATATTTGGGTGGCGCACAGCAGGTTCCCAACGAACACGCCCGGCTGGTGGGGCGGCGCCCACCCGTTCTGCATCCTCGACTGGACGGTCGTCCATAACGGGGAAATTTCATCTTACGGCACGAACAAGAGGTATCTTGAGATGTATGGCTATTATTGCACGCTGCTTACCGACACTGAGGTCATGGCCTACGCCGTCGACCTACTGATGCGAAGGCAGCGCCTCCCGATCGAAATTGTGGCGAAGATATTTGCGCCGCCGATGTGGGACCACGTCGACATCATGGACGAGAAAAGGAAGAAGCTCTACATGACGTTGAGGATGGTTTACGCTCCGTTATTGATAAACGGACCTTGGACGATTATCGTCGCTCATCACGGTGAGATGTTCGGCATAACTGACAGGATAAGACTCCGCCCCATAACCGCAGGGGAGAAAGGCGATTTGCTTTTCGTTTCGTCGGAAGAAGCAGCTATTAGGGCGGTCTGTCCCAACCTCGATAGAGTCTTCACGCCGATGGGCGGCGAGCCCGTGGTGGGCAGGCTGAAAGGCGTGGAAAAGGAGCTGAGGAAGAAGGCTGAAGAGGGGGTGTAGTGGTGGAGCTGGTCAGAGGAGAAGAGATGTTCAGTCACATGCTCCCGGAGTTCATCGTGGAGCGTCGAGAAGACCGCTGTATAAGATGCAGGGTCTGCGAGCGTCAGTGCGCTTTCGAAGTTCATAAATACGACAAAGAGCTCGATATGGTATTTTCCGACGAGAAGAAGTGCGTCGGCTGCCAGAGGTGCGCCGTTTTATGCCCGACGGATGCGTTGGTCATAAGACCGCACCCCGGGGAGTACCGGCGGAACGCTAACTGGACGAGAGAGCGCATCCAAGACTTGAAGAAGCAGGCTGAGACCGGCGGCGTTATTCTGACAGGGAGCGGCAACGACAAGCCCTACCGTATCTACTGGGACCACATCGTCCTGAATGCATCTCAGGTTACGAATCCTTCGATTGACCCGCTGCGGGAGCCCATGGAGTTAAGAACGTTCCTCGGCAGGAAGCCTGATGCGTTGGAGTTAAGATTCAACGGCGGCGACTACGAGGACGTGGAGGTAGCCACTGAGCTATATCCGAACGTGATGATAGAGACACCGATGGTATTCTCAGCTATGTCCTACGGGGCGATAAGCTATCAGGCTTTCAAGTCGCTGGCGATGGCAGCAAGCGAGTATGGAACGCTGTTCAATACCGGCGAGGGCGGTCTGCCGAAGGAGCTTCGGAAATACGGCAAAAACGCCATCGTGCAGTGCGCAAGCGGAAGATTTGGCGTCGACCCTGAATACCTCAACTGCGCCGCCGTCGTAGAAATCAAAATAGGGCAGGGCGCAAAGCCTGGAATAGGCGGGCATTTGCCGGGCGAGAAGGTGACGCTGCCGATTTCGGTGACGAGGATGATTCCTGAAGGCACGGACGCCCTTTCCCCGGCGCCGCAGCACGACATTTATTCCATCGAGGACCTGAGCATGCTCATCTACGCCTTAAAGGAAGCAACAAACTACGAGACGCCCGTCAGCGTTAAGATAGCGGCGGTGCACAACGTCGCCGCAATAGCAAGCGGGATGGTCAGAGCCGGCGCCGATATAATCGCCATTGACGGCCTGCGAGGCGGAACCGGGGCAGCTCCGAAGACCATCAGGGACAACGTCGGAATTCCCATCGAGCTCGCACTGGCGGCGGTCGACCGGAGGCTGAGAGAGGAGGGGATAAGAAATAAGTGTTCGATTCTCGTCGCCGGCGGCTTCAGGTGCAGTGCCGACGTTGTAAAAGCCATAGCGCTCGGGGCGGACGCTGTTTATATCGGCACGCCCGCGCTCGTGGCGATGGGCTGCACTCTCTGCCAGAAGTGCTACACAGGAAAGTGCAACTGGGGAATCTGCACGCAAGACCCTTATCTTTCAAGGAGGCTGAACCCTGAAATCGCTTCTAAGAGGCTCGTGAACTTGCTGAGGGGCTGGAGTTTCGAAATAAAGGAGATGCTTGGTGGGATGGGCATAAACACCGTTGAAAGCCTTAGGGGCAACAGGGAGCATTTGCGGGGCGTGGGGCTTGAGGATTGGGAGCTTGAGGTTCTCGGCATAAAGGGGGCTGGTGAGTGATGGAATATTCCATAGGCGGTCTCAGAGATATGTTCCTCGGAAATGTGCGTCGTCTCGAGGACATCCTTAGCTACGCAAATATTAGCGACGACATAGCTGAGATAGATGCCTCAAGATTGGTTCATAAGGAAATAAACGACCTGATGCGGTATTGCGCCCTGCAGGGAGTCAGGAAAATCGTTTTGCGGGGTGTGTGCGGGCAGCGCTACCTCGGGACGAGACTCTACTTCCCGAACCCAAGACCAAGGCTCGAAATCGAAATCCATGGGCATCCGGGCAACGATCTCGGCGCCTTCCTCGACGGGCATCGTATCGTCGTTCACGGAAACGCTCAGGACGGCGTCGGAAACACAATGGACGGAGGCGAAATCCTCGTTCATGGGCGGGCGGGCGACGTCGTCGCAATGTCCATGCGGGGCGGCAGAATCCTCATCAGGGACGACGTCGGCTATAGGACGGCAATCCACATGAAGGAGTATAAGGATAAGGTTCCCGTGCTCGTCGTCGGCGGCACCGCCCAAGATTTCTTCGGCGAATATATGGCTGGCGGTAGAGTGGTCCTCCTCGGCTTGAACCTCGGCAACAAGCCGCACCGTGCGAGATATATTGGAACGGGCATGCACGGCGGCATCATGTTCATTAGAGGTAAGGTGGAGAAGTGGCAGCTCGGCAAAGAAGTCGGAATTGTGGACATGGAGCGAGAGGACTGGAAACTCCTTGAAAAGCATGTTGGGGATTTCTGCGAAATTTTTGGATTTAAAAGGGATGAGGTGCTTGGCGGGGACTTCCTGAAGCTGAAACCAATGACGAAAAGACCCTACGGCAAGGTTTACGCATACTGACCTGCTTTATGGGAATCAAGAGGAGTTTGCTGCCGTAACGGTTCTTATTGAAGGAAAAAGTTGCTAAAAGCTAAATCCAAATTCAAAAACCTCAGGCGTTCTTATTCCGTTGCCTATCATATCAGTCTTAGGGTTTCCAAGTTCATCGGCGCCCTCGTGTCGATACCGAACTTTTTGTATATTGCGCTTGCGAGCTCTATGCATTTCGAGCTCTCGCCGTGCACGCATACGACTCTGGAGGGCTGCGGTTTCATCCGGCGCACGTATTCGAGGAGCTGCTCACGATCGGAGTGCCCTGAGAACCCGTCCACGGTGATGACTTCCATATTTATCTTTACGACCTCGGTCTTCCCCTCGCCTGTGGAGAACTGCACCTCCTTCCAGCCACGCTGGATGCGCCGCCCCAGCGTCCCCTCCGCTTGATAACCCACGAAAATCATAGTGTTCCGCTCATCATAAGCCAGACCCTTTAGATACTCTATCACGGGACCGCCATTCAGCATGCCTGACGTCGCAAGTATAATCGAGGGCTCCGGGCTTTCTATGACTTCTTTGCGCTTGTCGGCGTCATCGACTTGTACGAAAACGTCTGAGAGGAAAGGATTTAGCCCCTTGTGGAAAATCATATTCCTGAGATTCTTGTTGAGGTATTCGGGATAAGCCGTATGGATAGCGGTAGCCTCCCAGATCATCCCATCAAGGTAAACTGGCACCTCCTCAATTATCTCATTCCTTATGGACTCCTCCAGGACAATCATGACCTCTTGCGACCTGCCGACCGCAAATGCCGGGATTATGACCTTACCGCCACGGCTGAGCGTCCTTTTTACTACTTCTTGAAGCCTCCTTTCAGCCTCACGCCTTGACGGCTGGAAGTCGTTATTCCCGCCGTAAGTCGCTTCGATGACAAGGGCTTCGACCCTTGAGAACCAATTGACTGCCGGGTCGAAAAGGTGCGTCCGCTCGTATTTTATGTCGCCGGTGAAGACGACGTTATAGAGACCGCTGCCGATGTGAAAATGGGCGACCGCCGAACCGAGAATATGTCCGGCGTTGAAAAATGTGAGCTTGACATCAGGGGCGATGTCGGTGACGTCGCCGTAATTCAGAGGGATGGTATGCCGCAAAGCCTCTCGTATCATCTGCGACTTGTAAGGTGGGCGCCTGCCCTCCCGTGCTGAGACTTCGATGTAGTCGAGCTGCAAGAGCACCATTAGGTCACGGGTGGGTGGCGTTACGTAAACCGGACCGTCATACCCATACTTGAAAAGCAGGGGCAGCAGCCCCGAATGGTCGAGATGGGCATGCGTGATGACGACGGCGTCCAACTGGTCTAACGGGGAGACTTCCGGCACGTAAAGATACGGCATTTCGCCGTTGCTCGAAACGTTGACGCCGCAGTCTATCAGTATGCGGGTCTCAGGCGTGGAGAGTAAGAAGGCGGAACGCCCGACCTCACGGCAGCCGCCAAGCATTGTAACGCGCACCCACTCGTCGCTCGACAGCTTCTCCCTGAAAATGTGCCTGCCTACCCGCTTCAGGAAATCACGGCGGAAGATACCCTCTGCCCTCAGAAACTGTCTTATGTTCTTTATCGTCGTGGATTGTATTGGCGGCGCTCTTATGACGTTCACACGCCAGCCTATTCGCTTCGTGATGTCTCTGAGGGTTGCGCCCTTCCGTCCTATGACGAGCCCGGGCTTCTCTGCCTCTATCACGACCTCGCAGGCATCGAAGTCGAAGTATATGTCCCGAATGCCGCTGTCTTCGGGGATTATATCATAAATGTATTTTACTGCCCTCTCCGGCTCCATCAGGATTTCCGGGTTCGGACGGATCGCTATTCGCTTCTTCAGCTCTTTAGCAATGTTCCTTACTAGTTCTTCATTTTCCGCAAACTTCTGCGGCTCCTCCGTGTATATGACTATTTGAGGCCCCTCAAAATCCACGCTCGTTATGCTCACGTCGTTGGGGAGAAGTTCAAGGATTCTCTGTCGGAACTCTTCGAGCATCTGTTCTGCTGTTGGCATTCTCTCACTCCAAGCCTGCCAAGCAGGCGTTAATTAAGAAACTGACCGTCTTATCCTGTCTATTTCCTCCTTACTCAGCTCCTTGTATCTGTCCTTCGTTATCGCAACAACCTCTATATCATCGCCAGAGGCGACGTCCCGCTTTATTGCGCCGTGCAGTGCGCGCACGGCAAGCTCTGTTCCCTCTTCCAGGGAGATATCCTTGTGATAACGGTCCTCGATGATGCCGTAAGCGATGGGCGAGCCTGAGCCCGTGACCGCCGCCTCTCGTTCTTCGATGGCGCCGCCGAGCGGGTCTAACGAGAAGATGCGCGGACCTGTGTGGTCGATGCCGCCGACAAGGAGTTGCGTGTAAAAAGGGAACAGGCGTTGCGCATTGAGGATGTTGGCGAGGAGCGTCGTAATTGCTTTTATCGTCATGGGCTCGCCCCGTCGCATCTTGTAGAGCTTCGCCTCCACCGAGACTATGCGGACGAGCGTCTGGGCGTCGCCGACGAGCCCGGCGGTAGTCATGCCGACATTGTCATCTATTTGGTATATCTTCTTTGCGGCTTTCGACGCTATAAAGTAGCCAATGGTCGCTCTTTTCTCACTGGCGAGCACGACGCCGCCGTCGCAGACGATGCCGACGGTCGTGGTCCCCCTGAAAGCATTCTTGAAAACGTCCCCTAACCCTTCCATGCGTGTTGTTAAGTCTCCCATGCTATTGCCTCCTCAGTTCAGGGCAGTCAAACCTTCTGCGTGGTCGTAAGCTTGACGTGCTTTACGCCTTTTAGGCTCATAATTTTCTCGGTCAGCTCGCGCAGCCGCTTTGCGTCCCCGCCCACAATGACAACCTCAAGACAGTTGCTCTCGTCGAGATGGATGTGCAGAGAGGTCCTTATAACATCGATAAAGTGATGCTGTAAATCCACAAGCTCACTGTTTATCCCTCTTTGCTCATGGTCATAAATAAAGGTTACGACACCGACCCGCTCGCCGCTCTCGCCGCTCATCCACTCGTATTCGACGATGTAGTTGCGAATCGCATCTCTTATGCCCTCAGACCTTGAGGAGTAGCCGCGCTCTTTTATTATACCATCAAAGCGGCGCAACAGGTTCGAAGGCAGCGAAACTCCAATCCTCATCAACTTCTCTTCCTGCTCCGCGCTCACATCTTCGTTCTTCGTCCTCTCAGACCTCCTTCACTACGTCTTATTATCTCTTCTATTATATCTTTACTACTGCAAAAGGGGTATGAATTACATTTACCCAGCCGCACCACCTTCGTGTTAAAACCCCTCCTCCTAAGTTCCCTCTCAAGCTCACGCTCATCAAAATTTTGGTCGTAGCCCAAAGCCACAATATCCGGTTTTATTTCATAAAGCGGCTCAAATATATCTTCTTCGCTGCCGAGCACCGCCTTGTTTACAATCTTAAGAGAGGCTACCATCTTAAGCCGCTGCTCTTCAGGGATGATAGGTGCCCGCTTCTTAACGTTAACGTCACGGGCGACGATGACATAAAGCTCGTCGCCAAGCTTTTTCGCCTCCTCAAGATAGAAGATATGTCCGGGATGTAAGATGTCGAACGTCCCCGTTGCAAGCACCCTTACCATCTTTTCACACTCCCACCGCCAAGGAAGCCCCTTCAGGGGAGGAATTGGCGGAAGTTATTTATATATCTTTAGTTATTTGTCTCGATGGGCTGGAGCGGCGTCCGCCAGTTTTCCAGCCCGATGCGGGTGCGGTCTTACAGCCACCCCGATGGCTCGATGAAGCGGGACGGCGCCCCACGCACCCACGCACGCACGGGCGAGGGCAAGCTAGCTCCTCGTTCATCGAGGAGACGCTGACCTCTTTTATCTTTTTACCAACTATGAATTGGGGGAGTTTGAATTCTAAAAACCTAACATCAACTCCTTAACAAAGTTTCTACCAAGAGAAAGCCTTATTCTATTTCTATCAACTTTGAACATATCCCTTTGAAAAGTACAAACCAAATAACTGTCTTTTGCAGAGAGATTGGTCTATTGTAGTTCCTTTTTCTCTTCTCATCAAGAATGTGGAAGAAGCACATGCTTTTATCGACAACTTTCATTGCTTGATGTGCAACTTGATATGGAAGTAGTTTGTAGTCCTCGTTATGCTTAACAAGGTGATAAGCTTATTCATATTGAAGGCATTTGCCGTTGTTAAAGTAATATTATCTTACTGTGTAGAGGCAGAATTGTAGAGGCTTTTGGAAAGTCTGGTAAGTATTTTGAGAATGTTGTATGTTTTCTTGTTAGTTTTGACATGGCTTTTCTGTGTGGGACATGTTTATCATTTTTAATAAATTCATGTATTTATGGTTTATGACTAAGAAAATCGTAATTCACTCACCGGTTGAAACCGGTGGTCTTCTTGCGAGAGTCTTATAAAGTAGCATTCTAACAGGAAAAAAGGTGAGGAAGCTGCTGCGGTCGCACGTCATCGTGCTCTCGCTCGGGGGCGTTCTCTTTGAGGACGCCGTAACCGTGAGGAACACGGCAGAAGTCGTTAGAACTGCGGCTGAGGACACTGCCAAAATCTACGCAGTTACGGGTGGAGGCACGCTTGCCCGTCGCTTCATCGAGACCGTGCGGAAGCTCGGCGCCGATGACGCCTACTGCGACCTCGTCGGGATTGCCGCCACGAGACTCAACGCCATGCTTCTGATAGCGGCGTTACGTTCGTTGCATGTGGAGGTGCGGCAGACGCCACCTCGAGATTACGAAGAGGCGCTTGCGTCGCCGGAGCGAATCGTCGTGCTCGGTGGCGTCTCTCCTGGATACACAACGGACGCCGTCGCCGCAATTCTCGCCGAACTCGCAGGCGCAAAGCTCCTGCTCTTTGCGACTTCGGTGGATGGCGTTTACGACGCTGATCCAAAGACACAACCCACCGCCAAGAAGTTCAAAAGTCTTACGCCTGAAGAGCTTACGGAGATCGTCATGAAGACGAGGCTGAAAGC
This sequence comes from Candidatus Alkanophaga liquidiphilum, assembly GCF_053996935.1. Taxonomy (NCBI): domain Archaea; kingdom Methanobacteriati; phylum Methanobacteriota; class Methanomicrobia; order Candidatus Alkanophagales; genus Candidatus Alkanophaga; species Candidatus Alkanophaga liquidiphilum. Next base: position 26,177 of record NZ_JBMXYC010000027.1, on the reverse strand, counting down.
AGGCTCGCACTCGGTCATTGACCCCGTAGCTGCGAAAATCATTGAACGGTGCAGAGTTAAAACAATCGTAATTGACGGGCGGCGTCCCGAAAACATACTTAACGCCATCCACGGCGAACACAACGGCACGGAAATAGCTTAATTTGGGAATTGTTGCTTCAAGTCCTCTTGGGAAGTAGTCTCTCTGCCTCTACGATGTCTAATATGAATTCTGCGAGGCATTCGCAGCGTTTTACGTCATTCATGACGGTATCCGCCGCCAGAAGTCGCACGCCGTCCACTTCTTTTTTGCCTCTGACAAGCTCATCTCGGACATCTACGACGAGAACATCAAGAAAATCCGCATAGCACCTGAGAACGCCGAGCGCAGAGGCTTCATAGCCGCACGCCCGCATCAACTTCGCCGCAGGACCGCTTATTGCCTTTTTCCCAATAATCGGGGAGACTGCAACGACGAACTTGTTTTTCAGTGCTTCTCTAATCCCACGTAGTCGTAAAATTGGACCTATGCTCGTTATCGGATTGCTCGGACCTATTAGAACGACGAACGCCTTGCGAAGCTCTCTTAAAAATGCAGCGCTCGGCTTTGCTTCGTTCATACCCTTAAACTCGACGCCTAAGACCTCAGGCTCGCCCCGTCGCAGAACCCAAAACTCCTGAAAGTGCATTTTTCCTTCTGTGGTGCGTATGAGCGTTTCCACCCTGTCGTCAGTCATTGGGATGACTTTTGCCCGCACCCGCAACCTTTCTGCCAGTATTTGCGTCGCCTCCGTCAGAGACCTTCCCGCCCGTAAAAGTTCGCTTCGCAAGATGTGCGTCGCACGGTCGGTATCGCCTATCTTCAGCATTTCCTCGTAGCCCAGCCTTCTCAGGACTTCGTGCGTCGTGAAGGTATCATCTTTCACGCCCCACCAGCGCTCCTCATCTATCCTCCCCGAAAGGGCGTAAAGCACCGAATCTACATCGGGACAGACGAGGTTCCCAGAAACCCAAACATCTTCCGCCGTATTTACAACGACACTCAGCTGAGACTCGTCAAAGACGTCTTTTAAGCCGATGAGGAGCTTCGGCGTGCCCGTCCCGCCTGAAAACACAAGCATGCTCGTTATTCAGCAAAATAAGGAATTAAAATTAAAGGATCTCGTGCAGAGGTATTTGATACTTTCCGAGCTTACCGCCATAGTTGCCGGCGGTGATTTTCACGACGCCTGGCACCTTGACCGCTGCGAGTATCCCGGCACGCATCGCTTTTCGCACAGCGTCCTCGCTAATCCCGTTAATCACAATTTCGTAAACGCCGCTCACGCCCTCAGGGATTTGTGAGGCATCTACTTTGTCCCGAAGCGTCGGGCAGAACTTCTCGTTCGTCGTAGCTCGCATGAATTTGTATTTTGCGGAACCGACCTTCGAGCCCGAGGCGACAATGCCGCCCGGGAACGGCGTGATTGTGCCCTCAACTCGCTCTATGGCGGCGACTGCGTTCTCTGCCGCTATGAGTGCGGGCATCTGCTCCTTTGCGAGGATGAAAAAATTGCCACCGGCGACGCCGTCGCAGGCGCCGAAATTCTCCTCCACGAGGAAGTCGCCTTCCATCAGTGGCACCCGCCACATCTTACGCCCGTAAATTTCCTCGGCGCTCTCGAAGCCGTCTCCAAAGAATTTAAGCTTGAACCCCACATTGAACTGCTTTTCGGCGTCGGGAAGGCCATTGAAGGCGGTGGTCGTCGGGCACGTCAGCGTGCACTGCCCAAGCCTCGCGAGGAGCTGCTCCTCCAACGTTTTGAAGCTTGGCGTGCATATCTGGATGTAAATCCCCGGGCGTCCGTCGGGCGTCTCCTCAGACGTCGCCAGCCGCTCGACGCCGGCCTCCGCCGGGCACATTATTACAGACGTCCCGAAGCCTGTGGTTTCAGCGGCGGCGACTCTCGCCCACCTCTCATTCACCGCAGTTATCAAAACCCGTGCAACCTTTATCGGAAACGCCTCCGCAAAAGTATCTTCGATTTCAACGCCGTTGATTTTCATCTTGCCACCCACTCCTTTGTTTAAAGGGCGGTTATAAAAACATAACGACGATGGAGAAGGTAGGACGCAAAAAGTTTATTTTTGTTAAATACGAAGATATAAACATGGTGAAGAGGACGAGAATAATAAGCGACCCTGCGGACTTTGTTCCCTTACTGCGCATATTCCTGTTCACCGAATACAGGAGGATATTTGAAGAATTAAGCAACGGCTGGAAAACTGAGGAGGAGCTGAGGCGGGAGCTTGGCGAGGATGTGAAGGATGGGCTGCACATTCTTATGAGGTGTGGGCTGCTGGAGAGCCGCTGGCGGGCGCCGGAGCCTGGGAAGAAGCCAGTGATGGAGTATCATACTTCCTATTCCAACGTGGTAACGAATTTCCAGTGTTCCCTCAAGGAGTTCGCGGACCTAGTGGACGTTGCTTACATGGATGATAAACAGTTTGAATATTTAGAGAAGCCAGTGATGGATTTAATCGCCGCCGGGCGGAATTCCATAAACGCTATGTCTAAAACTCTTGACTTGAGCGTAATTTCCTTAAAGGCGATAGTAAAAAGGTCTCATAGGATGTGCATAAGAGGACATAAGATAGAAATTGTCAAGGGGAATTGATTAGAGGGACCCCTATCCAGCTAAGTCCTTCTTCACCCTCCTAACGACTTTCAGCACGCCCGCAGCGATACCTTCGGTCATTATTCTGCCACGGGCTTTGCAACCGTCTCCCACCATGTAAAGACCTCTTACTGGCAGCCTTACATCGAAATCCTCGCCTTGTATCGCCCAATTCACAGGCCAGTCGTCCCTGAAGGTGTGCGCGCCAAGAATTTCGCAATTGTCCTCAAAATGCGGCAGCAACTCTTTCAAATCTTCGACACCAAGCTCTATTTCTTTCCGCACGTCGCCGCCCCTGAACACCTGATGCGTCAGCAGCAAGTATTTGCCCTTAGGTGCCAGTGGCTGTTCGTATTGTATTAATCCAGAAATACGTCTTGCTGAAGGTGTGAGCACAACTTCGCAGCTCCTAAAAAGCTTTTCGGAGCTGCTGACGCATATCGTTATGCCTTCGGCAGCTTCGACGGAGCCCGCACGCCTCAAAAGTTCCGAGACTGCGTCTTTCTCGCTCATCATCCTGAGCGTCTCCGACGGGCTTGCATTACTGACTACGCATCTGCACTTTATTTCCATCTGCTCGTCGCCGATGCTTGCAGATACGCCGCGAATCTCACCGCTTTGAACTAATATTCCATTTACAGGGACTTGTGTTAATATTTCTCCACCGCTCTCAATAATTACTTGCTTAAACCTCTCAACAACTCCTTTACATCCGTTTTCAGGGAAGAGGGGCTTGCCCAGCAGCACTATGTTCCTTATGAAACGCATCCCTTCACTTTTGGAAACTTTTTCGAGCGGAGCACTCATCGAAAAACCTATGAGCGCCTTAAAGCATTTGTAAAGTTCTTCATTTCTAAACTTCCCTAAAAATTCGCCAAATGACGTGTATTCCGTGTGGATGCCGAAAAAAGCTGAAGCAATAACCTTTATGAAAGACTCTCTTGCCTCATGTGATTTAAACGTTTTGAATGCGGTTAACAAGTTTGAAACCCTATGGCGGCGGTCTTCCCAGAGGAACTCAGCCCATGCTTCCGATGTTTTTCCATGAATACCTATGGCTTTTAAGGCTCTTGCGAAAACACCTTTTGAGTGGGGTATTACGTGTAGAGCTCCTGTGGGAAGCTCGTATCCTTTGTAATTGAAGCTCGAAAACCTCCCTCCTAAAAATGACAACTTCTCAAGAACTAACGTTTTAAAATGCTTGCAGAGGAGCGCTGCGGCGAGCAGCCCGCCTATACCCGCGCCTATAACTATAATGTCATATTCTCGGCGGATATCAAGCGTGTTGGGCATACCCCCATGCATCTTAAACATCCAACGCAATTCTTCACATCTATTTCAGCACGCCCCCACACCGTAATGGCTCCGCTCGGGCATACCATCTCGCAGTAGCCGCAGCCCGTGCAGTCGCCTTCTATCTTAAGCATGATTCTGAGCCAGCATCTCAGGAGTCAACAGGAGTTCCTCTTTTACTTTGTCCCAGTTGACATCGGTCATTATACAGCCCGCCCTCGCGAGAAGCACCCCGATCATCGGAATGCCCTTCGCCGTCACGTATCTCATTACCTCGTGGAGGTCCTTATGGCACGCAACGCCGAGCGCCGCCTCTGGCTTTCTGTCTTTGACAACACGCTTCACGAACTCGCCGCCGGGCGCTATACTCACCATAATTCCGTGCCGCTCGCAGATCTCCATGATTTCAGCGATGTTGCACCGTCCACACCGCCTGCACAAAATACCCTCGCCTGGCTTCGTCATCGCCGGACAGTCTATATCGCGGAGACATTGCGGCAGGAACAGAATGCGCCGCTCGAAGGGCGTTGCTGCATATTTTTCTCGGTAAGCATGATTCAACAGCGTAATTTGCACCTCGTCCACGACGTTCGGGTTGATGCGCAGGCTGCCGAGAAGCGTCTTCAGCGGTCTGTAAAAGAACGTTATCAGCGAGAACGCAAGCTTCGGGAACAGGAACCGCTTGTATTTGTATATGTATGCGCCGATGGCGGCGGCAGCAATCGCCAAAACTAAGAATATGAAAAGCAGCGTTACGAATATTTGCCCCAGGACGATATAGATGTTCAGCGCCATGCTACCTCCCCCGCCTTTTCAACCTCGCCGTCGGTGCCCGCAAACAATTTTATGAGCAGCTCGTCAAAATCAACAATGGTATTGATGCAGCCTGTCTTCTTTAAGGGGACGCCCTGCGCCGGTATGCCTGCGAGCTTTGCGTTCAGCATGCCCTCATGGAGGTTCGGGTAACAAGCGACGCCCACTACCGCTCTTGGTCTCGCTGAGATAAGCACTCGCTTCGCAAAAGTCCCGCCCGGCACGACGAATACTCTTATTCCCAACCTCTTGCACGCTGCATTTATCCTCGCAATCTCGCATCGCCCGCATTCTACGCAGTGGAATCCGTCCACGGAACTCAACTTCGCAGGGCACTCAAGCGAGCGCATGCACTGCGGCAGCAGCAAAACTCGCTCCTCCGTTGGCACTGTCGCAAAATCTGCGTAATTTATGCAGTTCTTGAGCTCCACGCTTATCCTATCAACCAGCTCAGAATCTATTTTGAAGAACGAAATTATCCGTTTTGCGGGCTCGTATAACAAGTCTATCATGAAAGATATGAAGTTGGGAAAGAGTATTCTCCCGGTTCTAAGCGCAATATAGCCTGCAAGTAGAATTACGGTAAGGAGTGTGAAGAACACTATGAGCAAGCCCAAGAAAATCTTGCCGAGCAATTCAAGGCTGATTAAACTGATGTATTCAAACAATGCTCTCCCCTCACATCTTTTCATGCGTTAGGGCAATATATAAGACTTACTGCGGCTTGAATGTCTTCGAAATAAAAACCCTGACGATAAAATACGTTTCAAAGGCTTGAATAAAAAATTAGAAACGATTTGCAAACTATTTTACAAATAAAGGATAAATAGAGAGGCGAAATCTCCTGGGTTCTATGAGGACATAGACGGGGCGTCATGCCTTTTTGAAGCAATACCAGTATCTCCTCATCTCTCCAGGTCCCAATATTTCAAGAGGCTCCCATTCTACTTTCGTGCCGATTTTTACCTCCTCGGAACTCAGGTCGAACATTATACCACTCACTTGGATGCCATTCTTTGGATAATCGCCGAACCTCACTATGGCTATTATAAACGGCACCGTGTCCTGGAACTGCAAGGGGGCGCCCGCCCGCACCTCCGTGAATGCATAAACCTCCCCGACCTTAGGAATATCCACCCACTCGAGATTTTCGCTCAAGCACTCGCTGCAGACCGCCACAGGTGGGTATAACAACTTTCCACAATCCTTGCACTTCGTAGTCGTGAAACGCCCCTCCGCCAAATTCTTGTAGAATTGGTAAATTCTCGTCGCATCCGGACCTTTTTCGTCCTGCTGCTCCCAGAGGTCTAAGAGTGGCGGGAAGGGTATGGTGGCGGGTATGCGTATCGACTTGACCATCGTTTCACCCCCCTAATTTTATTTCCTTCCGCTTCTCGATGCTGTAAGCCATTATGTGGTGGAGGGATGCCAGCCCGCTCAGGTTATGAGTGACGGCTATTCTGGCGTTGCTGCCGACGTATCTTTCCTTGGGGACGCTGCCCCTGAACTGGGTAAATACCTCCCAAGCTTGTCGGACGCCTGTGGCACCGAGGGGGTGCCCGAAGCTGAGGAGCCCGCCGCTGGGATTCACGGCGACGTCACCGCCGATGTAGCTGCGCTCCTCCTCAACGAACTTTCCACCTTCGCCTTTCTCGCAGAAACCAAGCTCTTCATACTCCATTATCTCGCTAATGGTAAAGCAGTCATGCAACTCTGCGAAATCAATGTCCCTAGGTCCGATGCCGAGCATGTTGTAAAGTTCTTTTGCCGCCCGCCTCAGGGCGGGCCACTCGCTGAGGTTGCCCATCTGGTTGACGGTGTCGGCGGCGAAGACGCACTGCGTGCCGCCGATAATCCAGACAGGCGTGTCTGTGAGCTTTTTTGCTATTTCTTCAGCTGCAAGGACGACGGCGGCAGCGCCGTCCGTCATGCCGCAGCAATCGAAAAGACAAAGTGGCGGGGCAACGACTTTCGAATTTATCACGGCGTCGACGCTAAATCGCTTCGTGAACTGCGCATACGGGTTATAGGAGCCGTAAGTGGAATTTTTCTCCCTAACAACCGCCATTTGCTCCCTTGTCGTGCCATAATCATGCATGTGCCGCTGGGCGATCATTGCGAAGAAGGGCGGCGCCGTCATTCCGCTGGGGCCATCGAACTCTCGGTTAGCGACGTTTATCATGCTCGTCTGGCTTATAGCCATGTTTTTGGAAGTCATTTTTTCAACGCCAATGACGAAAGCGATATCGCTAAGCCCCGTGGCGATCGCGAGCCACGCATACCTGATTGCAGCTTGCCCGCTGGCGCAAGCTACTTCGGTCCTCGCTACGACTCTCGTCGGGCGCAAGCCAAGAAGTTCGGCGACAAGAGGCGCTACATGCGTCTGATACGCCCAGCGTTCGGGCTGCGCCGCCCCAACGATGAGAGAATCCACTTCTTTCTTATCAAGATTCGGCACGTCCTTGAATGCGGCTTTTCCTGCCTCCTGCACGAGATCCTTCCAGCTCGCCTCCCGCACGCCGAATTTCGTTATCCCCGCCCCTACTATGGCGACGTTACGCATCTTTTCACCTTAGAAAATTTCGCTCTGATGTTATTTAATTTTCATGTAAAACGCAGAGCAGAAATATTATGGGAGAGATAGGGATTTCAATGAGTCTTGATGAAGTTTTCAACCCCTGCTCGGTGGTCGTGGTCGGCGCCTCTCCTGATGAACGTAAGATGGGACACCAGTGCGTTAAAAGCTTGGTGGAGGCATTTGACGGGGAGATATACGTGGTGAACCCACATGCCAGCCGTATCTTAGGAATTAACTCTTACAAGTCGGTGAGGCAAATACCAGGAAGCGTGGACCTCGCAATCGTCGTCGTCCCCTCGAGCGCTGTGCTTTCCGCAGTTCGTGAGTGTGCGGAGAAAGGCGTCAAGGGCGCCGTCATAATCACAGGAGGCTTCAAAGAGGCGAGCGCCGCCGAGCGTGACGTCGACACAGGCGGCGAGCTTCTACAAGAGCAACTTGCAGCCTTGGCAGAAGAGGCAGGTATGAGGATTATAGGCCCGAATACGTTCGGATTCGTCAACGTCGGTGTGATAAATGCCTCGTTCTCGCCGGTTTTCAACGGGCTGCGGAAGGGGCGTATCGCAATGGTTGGGCAGAGCGGCGGTGTCTGCCACATTTTTGCTTACATGGCAATGAACGAGGGTGTGGGGCTTAACAAGCTTGTGGGGCTTGGCAATAGATGCAATGTGGAATTCTACGACATTTTAGAGTATTTAGAGGAAGACGATGAAACGGATACGATTGCTATGCATATTGAGGGCATAGACGAGCCAAGGAAGCTGATGAACGCAGCGAGAAGAGTCGCAAAGAAGAAGCCTGTCGTTGCATACAAGGTAGGGCGAACAAGAGCTGTGGAGAGAGCGGCACTCTCGCACACGGGCTCGATGGCGGGCGAATATAAGCTTTACGACGCTGCGTTCCGCCAATCTGGTGTCGTCACGGTTAATAGCTGCGAGGAGCTGTTCGATGCTGCTAAGATACTTTCGTTGTGTCAGGACTGCTTGCCGAAGGGCAGGAAGGTTGCGATAATTTCGACGCAGGCGGGCCCCGGCATAATACTGACGGACGAGTGCACGAGCGGCGGCTTGCAGCTTGCGAGGTTCTCTGAGGCTACTGAAAAGAAGCTAAAAAGGTTGCTGCCGCCACTGACGATAAGGGAGAACCCAGTGGACATGGCGTTCATCAGGGATGCGGGGCTCTGGCTGGAAGTTGTAAGGACGGTCTTAGCAGATGACGGCGTGGATGCCCTGATAATTTTCAACTTGTACCACCCCTCGTTCTTGCTGCCGCCTGAGGAAATTGTGGATGCGAGGCGCTGTTACGGGAAGCCACTAATCATGTGCACGAGCTTCCCGCACGAGCTTATGCTGAAAGAGAAAATTAAGTTAGAAGAGGAGGGCGTTCCTGTGTATAGCACGCCCGAACGAGGAGCTAAGGCGCTCATCACTCTTATAAAATATGCGGAGATGAAAAGGAGGATTGAAAGCGGTTAAAATTAATTTGGCTGTCCACTACGAGCGTGAGGCGAGCTGCGGTGGAGTTGCTGTTGATCACGCATTAATCTCAAGGCTCGCATCGCACGACGAACGTATCATTAAATTTTTCGACGGTAAACTTCACGTCGAGGAACTTCTGCGTTATGTAGATGTTAGTGTCGAGGTGTTTTGTCACTTCTCTGACTTTTATCTCCGAAACCTCGCCGTCGGCGGCGGCGAGCGCCATGTAAGGCACGAGTTGGTCCGCGAGATGAACATCGACGGTGGCATTGGACTCAAGCTCACTTAGAATCGCAGCAGCAGCCTCCTCGCCGACGGCTTCCGCCCGCTTTCCCCGCTCGCCGAGGGCGCCCCCTGCCTTAAAGTCCTGCCAGAGAGTGATGCCGCTCCCCGGGCATGGGGTCTCTACCGTTTCGATTACGATGCTGGCGTCGTAGCCACGACTCTCAAGGGCACGAGCGGCGGCTCTCGCCTGCCGCTCCGCAACGTGCCTGGGCAAGGAGCCACAGTGCGAAACTCCTTTGACTTCGTTGCTACGCATCTCAAACTCGGTCAGGATGAAGCGCTTAAGCCCGCCGCTCAGCGGCTCAATGTGCGCTTCGACAACCCCCCCGCCTTTTGGGTAATAGCCACGTCGTAGGAGTCGCAGCGAAACTTCGCAGTTCATTTTTCGCAACGCCTTCAAAAAAACGTTCTTGTAGAAGTCAAAGGGCGGCGACCACGCAACGTCCGTCCCCCCTACAACTCTAAGGCTCGTAGCCTCATCTGCGAAGAGCGCTGCGGGAATCAGGCATTGCAGGAGGAGTGTGATGCTGCCCGCCGTCCCTATATTTATCTCAAGACGCCCCCCCTCAACCCTTGAGGGTAAGAACTCAAGCGTAGTAGAGCGCAGCTTCAAACCCCTCACTTCAGCGTTGCATATTCGGCGGACGGTGTCCACCGCATTCAAATGCTGCGCTGCGAGCCCCGGAATCGGACGATTCGCTCGTATTTTCTCAATGCGAACGGGCTTCCCCGTGACCGCAGAAAGCGCCACCGCCGTCCTTACTATCTGACCGCCACCCTCGCCGTAAGAGCCATCTATCCTCACGTGCATGGTTTTCTCGTTTCGTTTTAGTTTAAATTTGGCTTCCGCTTGCGTAGCGTGCCGCGCCGCTGCTCGTCGCCGTAGCAGCCCCTTAGAAACGACATCGAAAGCAGGACGCTGGACATGTGGAACATCGTCCTCAGCGGCTGGGATGTTTTCATGCCGACATTCAGGATGAAGAGAAATGCGGCGGCATCTGTCGTCCCGAGGGTCAGGCTCAAGCTTGGTGAACCTGTCGGCGCCACTGTTCTCTTCGAGTCTCCGCGTTCGTCCTTCTTGCAAACTTCAGCTGGAGCACTACTGCACGGCTCGTGATTCCTGCAAATCATCTCGTCGTCGGCGAATACGCCTTTGTCGCAACGTTCGAGGAGCGTCACAAGTTTCAGGGAAGTTCCCATGATAACTGTGGAATGGCGGAGCTGTGAACCCCGCAAACCAGCATGGAGATAGGTGAAAAGCCTACTTGAACGCTGGAAGCCCCTTCCGATAGGGAGGGTAGTTCACTCTTCATGTCAGCCCGCAAGCAGTGCGTCGTCTCGTCATTTAAAGCTTGTCAAGCGGAGTCATGGGTTGTTTACGATGCCCTTACAGCTACGTCGCCATAGCTGGAGCCCGCAAACTATTTCTTTTCCAGTCCGCCTGTTCCGAATTCTGAAAGCGAGCGTTGCGTGTTATCAAGGAGCGAGCGGATTTCATTTTCAATGAGAAGGAGGCGTTGCCTTGTGTATTCTGAGACCGCGAACTCTTTAGCGATGTGGAGCGACATGTCCAGATATTTTGCGACGGACGCTGCGTGGACTGTGGGCACAAGCTTGTTCCCGCAGTTGCGGCAGCGTCCGCCAAGTGGCGGTCTTCGGTATTTGGCGTTGCACCGCGTGCAGCGGAACGCCTGCGTGCCGAACGCCCGCAAATTTCCCTTAAGGTCGGGGATGAAATGATGTATGAGGATGCGTTCGGCGACGTCGCTTTCGTCCACAGCTCTTATCATTTTCGCAAGCCGCAGCTGCGCCTCCATCTTTTCACTCATGCTCCCCAAGCTCCTGTAAAGGGATACCGTCGGCGCATTCTGAACATCGGAAACGTCATGTGTGAACGAAAAGCCGTAAGCGCCGCTCTCTCTGACGTCGCATTCGAGCTTTGCCGCCGCAATCTCAATGTCCACGTCCTTCGGACTTTTAAGCTGCAGCGTCGCCTCGTAAAACTCCAAAGGATACCTCTCGCAAATCGAGACGTTGTGCGCCTCCTTGTCTATTTCTTTGGGGTTGATCCAAGTCGTGAGGAGAAGCGGAGCATCCATTTTGCCGCCTCGCTTCTCAGGGAGGAAATGCGTGGAGAAATTCAGCAAGCCGTCGAGCAGGAGCATGACGGCGTCCTCGTCACCATCGCAATCCACGGTTATCAGCCCGCCGACACCGCCAACGAACGTCTTGTTCCCATCGATCACGAAGTCATAAACGTGCTTGCAGCCGCTTTCGACCCACTCGATTCCTTGAACACGCACGAGGATGGCGTCGCCAGCTCCCTCCATACGGACGACCCCTCGTCGCTCGGGAATCGCTTTAAACCCTTTAATTTTTCCGATTTCTACCAAGCTGAGATTCAACAGCTGTTCTACGAGCTCCCGGCTGTAAATACGGGCTTTGAGCTCTCGGTAGGGTTCGCCGGTGGGCGTGCGGGTTTCGTAGCTTATTCCCGGAAACACGCCCAGGGTGAGCATGAGGTAAACGAGGTCGTTCACGAGGTCCTCGCTCACTGAGGTTACTGAAACCTCCTTGCCGACATGCCCGTCGCCGCAGACGAATCCTGATAGAATGCCGAGTGCGAACTTCCGGTTGTTAAACGCCGCCCACGGAATTCTTTTGTCCCGTGCGCCCTTGCCCACGCTAAGCACGCTTACGAAAAATTCGTAAATCGGCTTTCCGCCAGCAACGAGCACGTAAGTGCCGTCTCTCCGCCGCCGCATGGAGGGCTTGTAGCCGAAAACGCTCGTAAACACCTCAGATACGAAATTCAAAAGCTCTTCGTCCTTGTTCACTATTGAAATTTGGTTTAGCGCACCATTGCAACTCGCAAACCCGTTGGCGAGGTAAATCCCGACGAGGAAGCCCAACTCCTCGCTAAGCTCAATTTTTGAGGGTATTGCGATGAACTTCTTGCGGTGCGAGATTCTGAACTCCGCCTCTTCGAGACGCAGGTCAAGAATTTCAGAAAGCTGCGGCAGAACGCTCAGCGGAATGGAGTCCTTGAAGATGGCGGACGTTGGAATTCTGAGGAATTCGCATAGCTTTCTAATGCTGATACCTTTTGCTTTTACCTTTTTCAGAATGAGGGACTTCAAGCCGTGCGCCCGGTACTCATCGCAATCCTTCGATTTCAGGAAGCCGTCTAACGTGCGAATTTCGTGAACGCTGTCTTCTGTCGGGATTTTAGCGGCGGCGAGGACGATGTCGCCGACGCAGAGGTCCATGGCTTCAGCTTCGACGAACCGCTCTCCGTCGAAGACGAGAAACTTGTGATCGGGCGTCACGGTGATGCGCCGCCCGTAATCGGTCTCCACCCGCACGAGCCTGTCCGGCGCCTCCAGCTTGACGAAGTCCTTAGGCTTTCTCCAGACGAGCCGCCCGCCACCGTTGCTGTCGTAGTGAAGGACCTCGATCTCGTCAGGCTTGTAGCTTTCAACGACCTTCTCAATTTCCAGAAGCTTGATGCCCTCTTTGTCCTTAATTAGCACCTTTTCTTTTGGATACAGGCAGTTACGACGCTTAGCTGCATGGAAAAATGGGTGAGCGTAGCACACCTGCGCCTTCGTGAAGCCGACGATGCGGGCGAGCACGCCAGCAGACGTGTGCGGCGCCAACGCAATCACGAGCGCCCCTATCAAGTCCTCCTTCTTCTCCGCATTGTAGTAAGGTTCGAGCCCGTAGAACTTCACGAGAAGCTCGTCCACGAACTTCGAGACTTTCAACAGGTATTCAGCTGCGTCCTCAGAAATGATGATGTCCTGCTGCTTCAGCTCTAAAATCTGGCAATCGCTCTCCAGCGGTCTTCCCAGATAATCGTATGTGTAGCCTAGTTCCTTGGCGGTCTCGACGTCTAACCCTACTTCCCTCGGGAGGAAATGTGTGAGCGGCATGTTCGTGAGGTCGTATCTTATCGTGCCGTCCTTAAAGACGAAGACGCCGTGCTTCGCCCGCAATAAACCCTTTTCGAGAGGCTCCGCTGCCTTGTCCTCTGAAATCAAGCCTTTGACGCCCTTAACGGTCTTCATTTCGGTTCTCTCGTTATCGCCGATGTGCACACCCACGCGCTCAGAAGCTCGCCTTACGATACTTTCGAGGTCAATGCGTTGCTTCTTGCTCACAAACTTCGTGGCAGCTCCGCAACGCTCGCAAACCCTCGAAAATGCAACGTCTCCGCACTTTAAACAGCGGTAAGCCCCTATTTCAACCACAATCGTCCCGTTCTCGCTTTTTTCGAGAGCTTCTCTTAGCGAACGGTTGACGCCGCCGTAGTCGCCAAGTGGGAAGAGAACATGCGGCGCTGGCTTCATCTTTCGCTCTTTAGACTTTTCAGGACGCCCCATTCGCGCTCCGACCCTCGTCGGCGCCTTGTTCCTCACGTTTATGCAGGAGCCGAACCACGCTAAGTTCGCTTTCAGCCTGCCGTTTTCAGACTCTATATTTAAGCACTTCAGCAGTGGTAATGCGTCCTCTACAAAAATGATGCCATCTTTCACCCTGTGCGGGACGAGCAAGTCCTCTAATATCCTTTTTACCCGCCTCTCATGAGGGATGTGTAAGTTCTTGCCGTTGAAATTCCCGTTTTTGACTATAAACTCGGCGAAGAATGCTTTGTCCTCAGGAGAAAGGTCGTCCCAGAGGAACGTGTATTTCGGATGCAGAGGCACTCCATACCTCTCAGAGAGGAAAACAGCCTCTTCGGGCGTCGGCATCCTCCTCTTGAAACGTAAAGCCTCCTTCTTCGAGACTCTTTCCAGTTCCGCAAGCCACCACTCGTGAGAGTAGGCAGCGGGCAATAGAACATGGTTGTTTTCGAGGAAATCGCCATAATCTATCAAAATCTCGCCTAAGTCCAAAATCTCAGTGATTTTGTCCTTGAGGTGGCAGGCTTCCTCGACACCGTCTATACGGACTACACTTTCACCTATTTTTACCGTCGGACCCTCTATGGAGTCCACGGGGGCGACGCAAGCGCCCTTCCCAGGAAGTTCGACTTTGAGTTGCGTGCCGACAGCAGTAAAGCCCAGAATCTCCATGGTTGCGGGGTTTAAGCCGATAGCTGCAAGTCCCGTGTTGCGAGCACGCCCGTAGCGGAGGCGGAAGCCACCCTTACGTGAGGGATGCGCTAAGACCGGTCTTCCTGCGATAATGTCTTTCAAGAAGCTTGCCTCGTCGCTCTCGCCTGTTTTGCCCTTTATCTTTTCAAGCCAGCCCCACCCCGCAATCCCGAGCGCCTCTACATACTTCTTCAGCTTCGGCGCCTTCAGCGCTATGCCCTCCGAGATGACGAGCACCATTCCTCCCCTTATCTTGTTCGTCTCGACCCTTTTGAGGTCTCTGTAGCCCTCTACTTCCTGCTCCTCGGTCGGCTCGCCGTCTATGCAGACAGGGCAATTCCTGACAATTAAGCGGACTTCATCGTCACTCGGCGTGTATTGCAGCGTTTTGTAGCGGCGATACATGGAAATTTCAAGGACATAGCGCTCCACTTCCTCCTCATTTGGTTTGTATTCCGAGAAACCGAGCGCCCTGCGGACGTAGTCGGCGACGAGCACAGAAAGTGCCTGAGCGGTGCCGCCGGCGCTCCTTATCGGGCCTGAATAAAAAACTCGGACGTATTGTGTGCCATCGTCGTTTTTGCCTACGGCAGCTCTTGAAATGCCCTCGATGGGAGCGGCAACCACGCCCTCGGTGAGCACAGCAACCGCAACCCGCACGGCGTCCTCGACAGCCTCTATCTTGGAGCTATGCCTCTTAAACTTACCTTCAGCCACTTCCAATCCAATTTTGAGCGCTGCAACTTCTCTACCATGCTCTCGCTCAAGCTCTCTTATTCTATCCGCTATGCCGCTTATCCCGACGAGCGCCTCTACTCTTTCGGCTAAGTCTTTTGCTACTTTTATCTCAGGCGTGGTTTCGAGGTCGTAGCCGCGGCTGCGAGCCGCCTTTGCGATTCCAAGCTCACGCTTAAGCCTGCTGCTTAGCAACTCATAATAGTTAAAACTACCCTTCTGCCTCTCGTTCCCAAAAGCATGCAAGGATTTCCAAGACGATTTTCGCAGCGATGATGCTCGTGAGTTCATTTACATCCAGCCTCGGATTCACCTCTACAACATCACACGAAACTACATTCCCCGCTTTTATTATCTCCCTTATCAGATAAATCAGTTCGGAGACGCTAAGTCCTTCGGGTTCGGGGTCTTCGACGCCCGGCGCATAACACGGGTCGAGCACGTCCATGTCCACAGAGAGGTGCACGATGCCGCCGGAAGCGGCGAAGTCGGCAAGTTCCTCAGCAACACGACCGAGCCCTTCGCCTTTAGTGACATCAGCGCCGTAAATGTGCAACGAGCCGCTCTGGATGATGCCGAACTCCTCATGCGAACACGAACGCACGCCAACCTCTGCGATGTTTTCGAAGCCTACGACCTCGGCGACACGTCGCATCACGCACGCATTTGAAAACCTGTTTTTCAGATACGAATCCCGAAGGTCGACGTGCGCATCGAACGAGATTACTTTCACTTTTCCCGTTTTCGCTGTTAAACTCTTCACGACGGGCAGCGTCACGGAGTGGTCGCCACCTAAGAATATCAAACGTCCTTTAAAGTTGCCTGTGCGGGCGTTCAGGCGTTTATGCAATCTTTTGTAGCTGAGAGCACGCACGTCACCAAAGTCGTAGAAACGTGCCATCGAAACTTCAAGCTTCTGCCGCCACAGAAAAGATTCAAGCCTGTGTGACGCCGCACGTATGGCGGCAGCGCCCTCCTTAGCCCCCTTTATGAACGAATTTTTGTCAAACGGAATCCCGAATATCCCATATTCAGCCTTGCTTGCGTCTTTACCTATGAGCGAGCCTATAAACTTCATGTTTAACAATTTTCGGGCGGCGAAGAAAAAACTGCACACTATAAATGTAACGATTTTTATGAAAGATTGGGGGTTGGTATGGGACTACGGCTTTCTTACCCCATAAAAGCCAAGGAGATAAGGATAGACGAGCAGAAATGCGAGGGCGAGGGCTTGTGCGTGAAAATCTGCTCCCGTGGATGTTTCGTGGTGGAAGGCAGCGTTGCTAAGGTTACGGATAAGGATTTGTGCTTGGTATGCCATGCGTGCGAGGTCGTCTGCCCGGAAGGCGCCATAGAGGTAGTTGAGGAAGTCTTAGGGACTGATGTAGAAGCCGCGGAGGCGTCGGCATGAGATATGACGTTATAGTTGTGGGCGGGGGTCCTGCGGGCGCCACCGCTGCGAGGATAACTGCTGAGAAGGGGCTTTCCGTTTTGCTCCTTGAGAAGTTCAAGTTTGACAGAGAGAAAGCATGCGGCGGCGTGGTCCAGGGCATAACACTTGAGAGGTTCGACCTGCCCAAGAAAGTTAAGGAGACTTTTGAAAGGAACGCTATGGGTGCTTTTCTCTGCGCGCCCTCCGGCAATTACGTCAAGGTTCTCAGCGAGGAGCCTTTAGGAAAGTTCGTGTGGCGGAGCCGCTTTGATAAAGCGCTTGTGGAGTGGGCGCACGACAAAGGGGCTGAGACGAGAGAGCTTACCAGAGTGAGCGACCTAATAATAAAGGAGGGGTTCGTGCGTGGCGTGGTTGTAAAGTCCAAAGGCAAGACTGAAGACCTTGAGGCGGGCGTGGTGATAGGCGCTGATGGCTTCTACTCGTTCGTAGCAAGACGCTTGGGACTTCTTCAGACAAAGTTGGATAGAATCGCCGCTCAGTATTCGTTCCACATGGCGATGCCTGAAAGGGAGATAGATGAGAAAATCGGGGATGTTTTCGAGAGCTATTATGGAACGCCGGAATATCCTGCAAACATGTGGATATCGCCGAAAAAAGAGGGGGTCTCGGTAGCGGCAGGCATCATGCTTTCCGAAATGGCGGAGATGAAGATGACGTTGCGGGAGCTGGTCAGCTACATGATCAAACACCACCCAATAATGGCGGAGAAACTGAAGAATGCGAAGACCGTCCTTGAGCAGCCGTCCATGATTTTCTATCCTGGGACTGTCTCAAAACCCCACTACAACGGCGCGATACTCGCAGGTGAAGCCGCTGGGCACACTGTTGCGGCGACGGGCGCCGGCATACACTGGAGCATGGTCGGCGGGGAGCACGCAGCTACGGCAGTGGCGAACGCCTTGGAAAAGGACGACGTCAGCGAGGCGGCGCTTAGCGAGGGGGACAGGCTCGTCAAGGAGGAAATAGGCGAGTATTTGGAGCTAGGCATGAAGATGCGGGCGAAGACCTTCGACGTGAAGGGTCGTGAAATGCTTATAGAGGGGCTGAAGGCAAGCGAGGCTGCAAGAAAAATGTTCTTGGAAATGCTCTCTGGCAAAGCCCGATTCACAGAAACCGCAAGGTTCTGGTAACTTCCTATTTTTTTTCCTTCCCAACTTGAATTCATGAAAGTGTTTGTTGAAGAAATAGGTGTGCGGAGCGAGACGCCTGTGGACATCTTGGATGTGACCGAAAAGATTTTAAGCGTCGTTCGGCGGAGCGGCGTGCGTAATGGCGTTGTCGTTGTGTTCACGAAGCACACAACAGCTGCCGTTGCGATAAACGAGAACGAGAGACGGCTGAAGCAGGACGTGCTTTCCGTGCTCCAAAAACTCGTGCCTAAAGGTGCGGGCTACAAGCACGATGAAATTGACGATAACGCTCATGCGCACATACAGGCGATGCTCCTTGGCGTCAGTGAAGCTATACCGATAAACGATGGTGAGCTACAGCTCGGCACTTGGCAAAGAGTGTTCTTCGTGGAACTCGACGGACCACGCTCGAGACGGCTAACGATACAAATCATAGGAGAATAGTGGAAGAGCAAAGTAAAACGGTAAAGAATCACCGGAATCTACGAAGAGAAGAGAGAAATATAAAGAACGAGTTGCATTTGAATTTGGAGAATCGCTCCTCATGCACAGGGGAGTCTCTTAACAAGAGTCCGTTTATTCGAGGTGTAGGCTGGGAGAGTCCAAATTATGAATCAAAGTTACGTGGTTATTTGTTCATATCAACTTGTGACGTGTGATGGCAGAGCTCTCAGCTCACTTTCTTGAACTTAGCCACGAAGAAGCCACCGGAGTCGCTGAGATGCGGGTAGAAGCGGGCGCACTTCTGGACTTCGCTGCTGAATTTCTTGCCTTGCCACTCTTCCACACCATGCTCGTGTTTTAATGCGACGTTCACGGGCTCCAGCCGCAGGCCCTCGAATCTGCTGAGGATGAAATCCACGACTTCTTCATTCTCTTCGGGCGCAAAAGTGCAGGTAGAATACACGAGCGTGCCGCCTTTTTTTAAGAGACGAACGGCTCTCAGCATCAGTCCCTTCTGCAGCCGACTCAGGCTCTTAATCGCGCCGAGGGGCACGCCCTCGAAGACGTTCCAGTCCTTGCGCACATTGCCCTCACAAGAACAAGGCGCATCAACAAGTATCTTGTCGAATTTGACTTTTAGGGGAAAACTCCTGCCGTCGAACGTCGTGATTCCGACGTTCACGACGCCGAGCCGCTCGCAATTCCAGCGCAGCGCCGGGACCTTGCCGCTACTTTTATCGTTAGCGACGATGAAGCCCCTGTTCTGCATGATTTGCGAGATTTGCGTCGTCTTGTTGCCGGGCGCCGCACAGAGGTCCAGCACAAGCTCGCCCGCTTTGGGCTCGAGGACGACCGGCGGAATCATCGAAACTTCCTCTTGCCCGTGGATGTTCCCGACGAGGTAGTCATAAGCGAGCGCTTTTATCGAGGCTTTAATACGAAGCCCGTGCGCATACCAGCTAAACTCCTGAAACTCAATGCCTTTCTCCCGCAGCCTGCGTTTCGCCTCTTTCGTCGTGGTTTTGAGCGTGTTCACTCGTATTGTCGTCGGAAGTTTTCGTTGCGCTGCCTTCATGAAGCCGTCAAAGTCCGGAATTATGTCCTTATACCGGGCAAGCTTGCAGATTTTCGTCATTTCCTCAAAGTTTTTTTGACATTCTTTCCAAAAGAGAAGTATGCCGGTTTCGCCGTTTCAGATTTATACCTTGCTGCCGAAGACGAACTGCAAGAAGTGTGGTTACATCTGTATGGGTTTTGCCGCCGCCCTCGCTTCGATGGAGGCGCGGCCCGAAGATTGCCCTGAGTTGCTGAAGCCTGAGTTTGCGGAGAACCTCAAAAAGATAAAAGAGTTGCTGCCGACGGGCGAGAAGGCTGAAACAGGGCTGATAATCACGGAGGAGCGATGTATAGGTTGCGGCGTCTGCGTGGTCGTTTGCGAGGAGAACAGGGCGAGCGAGGAAATCGCCGCAGGCAAGGGTCCGAGGTTCGACGCCGCCGTGGTCCTTCGTGTTGAAGACGGCGTGATAAAGCTCGTGAGTCCTGAAAAGTGCAAGCGGACGTTCAAAACGCCAGTTTTCTGCAGGGCATGCGTTGAGCACTGCCCAACCGGCGCCATAGAGCTTGTTGGTTGACGAGAAGGCTATAGTGCCGCACGTGGCTGATGACCGCTTTACACCGCTCGTCGGATACGCTGGCGCCGCATGATGCCGCAGCACGACACGCAACACCGTGCTAATCAACAACGCCCGCGATCTTCAGCAGTTTTTTCGTGTCCTCATGAAGCTCGTCCCAGAGCCGCAGTATGTCCTCTTTGCTCGCCCAAAGCGCCTCACCAACGTCGTCATCGGGCTTCAGCTCCCCGCCGACAACTTCCGCCAAATAATCTATATAAATGACGTGGAGCTTCGTTTCGTCATTCTCCTTGACTATTCGCTCGAACGGGATGAGAGGGCGTGTTAGTTTTATATGTAGGTGCGTTTCTTCTGCCACTTCCCTCAAAATTCCATCCTCTATGCTTTCTCCCAATTTCAGTCTCCCGCCGGGGCATATCCACTTCCCGGACCAGAAGCTTTTATGCTCGGGGACGTGCCTCACGAGCAGAATTCTCCCACGGCGGTCTTTTATCACGGCGCCCACAGCCACTACTATTTGCCCTCCCATAATCTTACAAAATATAATTATCAAAAGAGATAGCATGGAAACGATTCTTCTGGAGAAAGATGATGAAGGGGTGGCGACGATCACGCTGAACCGCCCCAAAGCGTTGAATGCCTTCAACATGAAGATGTTTGAGGAACTTTCGGCTGCGGTGAGCGACGTGCGTTCTGACCGCAACGTGAAAGTCGTAATCATAACCGGCGCCGGTCGCGCATTCAGTTCGGGCATCGACATCACGATGCTCGACGAGTTCAAGAAAATGGGCTTAGCGGCGATAAGAGACTTCATAAGAAGGGCGCAAGGCACGTTGAACGCTCTTGAAGATATGGAGAAGCCTGTAATTGCGGCGATTAACGGCTACGCTTTAGGTTTAGGTTGCGACCTGACGCTGGCGTGCGATATCAGGATTGCTTCTGAAGATGCGGGGTTCGGCGAGTTTTACGTGCGTGTCGGGCTCGTCCCCGACATGGGCGGGACGCAACGCCTCCCCCGAATCGTAGGAGTCGGAAAGGCGAAAGAGCTGATATTTACGGGCAAAATGATAGACGCAAAGGAGGCAGAAAGGATACGCTTGGTGAATAAGGTCGTTCCGAAGGACAAGCTCATGGACGAAGCAAGAGCGTTTGCGCTACGCCTTGCAAAAGGTCCAACCGTGGCTATCGGGCTTGCGAAAATCGCAATTAACAAAGGGCTCGGCACTGATATCAAGACGGGTTTGGAATATGAAGTCCATGCGCAGAGCATTTGCTTCCAGACTGAAGACGTGGAGGAGGGTATAAAAGCATTCTTGGAGAGGAGAGAACCGAAGTTCAAGGGGCGTTAGTTGGTGGTGGGAGTGATAGATTTGCAGTTTGCTACACCATTGGGCTGTAATCCGACAACCCCTTAATTTTTATCATATAATCTCCTTGCAGTGGGGAGCGAAGGCTCTGAGTTTGAAAGCACGTTAGTGGTGCGGCTAAAGAACGCCCGCAGCGTAGTCGTGTTCGGCGTGGGCAATGAGCTTCGGGGCGACGATGCCGCTGGGCGGCTCGTAGCCGAACGCCTTAAGGGTTTCGAGTGTGGAATCGAGGTAAAGAGCTTTGCGGTAGGTGCCGCCCCTGAGAACTTCACTGGTATTCTGAGGGAGCTAAAGCCATCGCATGTTATTTTTGTGGACGCTGCAGATTTCAGTGGCTATGCGGGCGAGGCGAGGGTCATTGGAGAGGGCGAAATCATGGAAGGGACGCCCTCAACACATACCGTCTCTTTAAATGTGCTTGCAAAATACATCAGGATGCAATACGGCTGTGAGGTTATAGTGGTAGGAATACAGCCCAAAAACACGTCTTTCAGCGCCGAAGTTTCGCCCGAAGTGCGGGCGGGCGTCGAGGCTCTTGCGGCTTCTCTCAAGAAAATCTTTTCTTCAATAGCGGCGAATAGCAGGTGACGGTGATGAGCGGCGAGAAGACTACCAAACATTGGGCGGAGGAAATAGCTGAGGAGGTGTTCAAGCGGCGTAGCGCAAAAAAGCACGTCGTAGCTACGGGAATAACACCTTCGGGACATATCCACATCGGAAACCTCCGTGAAATAATAATAGCGGATGCCGTTCGTAATGCACTTTTGAAGCAAGGCGTAGATGCCGAAATGATATACGTGGGAGACACCTATGACCCGCTGCGGCGCCGTTACCGATTTTTGCCAGAGGGCTATGAGAAGCACATCGGGAAGCCGCTGTCTGAGATTCCTGACCCTGAAGGTTGCTGTAAAAACTACGCAGAGCATTTTCTTAACCCGTTTTTGGAATCTTTGGAGGAGCTTGGTATAAAAATAAAGCTTTACAGAGCGGACGAGCTTTACAAGCGTGGCGCATACGCCGACGCAATAAAAACGGCGTTGGAGCAGCGTGCTGATATAAAGAGGATAATCGATGAGGCTACAAAGCGGCGGTCTCCCGAGGACTGGAGCCCGTTCAACCCGATATGCGAGAGTTGCGGGCGCCTCACGACGACGAAGGTTAAGGGATTCGATGCTGACGGTGCGTTTTACGAGTGCGAGTGTGGGCATGGCGGCTTCGCCTCTTTCAAGGGCGGCGGGAAGCTGACGTGGCGTGTGGACTGGGCGGCACGCTGGAAGATTTTAGGCGTCACGGTTGAACCTTTCGGTAAGGACCATGCGGTGGCGGGCGGCTCCTACGACACCGGCGTCCGCATCTCCAAGGAAATCTACGGCTACGAGCCGCCGTTCCCCATTCCCTTCGAGCACATCATCCTGAAGTTAGGGGGGCAGCTGGCGAAGATGTCGAGTTCTGCAGGCGTCAATATCCCAGTGAAAGAGATTCTGGAGGTCGTTCCGCCCGAAATTTTAAAGTATGCGATTCTGAGGACGAAACCCGAGCGCCACATCGAGTTCGACCCGTCGCTAGGGCTTCTCAGCATAATTGATGAGTACGAGCGGAGATTTGCAGCGGACGAGGTTCCGTTTAGGCACATGGTGATGCTCGTCCAACTGGGGCGGCGTCCACACTCCGAGGAAGTGAATCTTTCGTTAGTGAGGGCAGCGGCGGAGCGGAGCGGCTACGCCGTCAAGGACAAAGAGGCGTTTGCGAGGAAAGCGAGGTATGCGGAGCGCTGGCTGCAACGTTTTGCGCCCGAGAGCATGAAGTTCGAGCTGAAGACGGCGCTGCCGCCGGAAGCGAAGACGCTGACCGAAGAGCAGAAAACGGCGCTGCAGGCGTTGGCTTCGATGCTCAAGGAGGGCATGACGGCGGAGGAGCTGCACGACGCCATTTATGCAGCGGCGAAGGGCGCCGGGATAAAAGGCACCGACGCCTTCCGGGCGGTTTACATTGCGCTCTTAGGGAAGCCGTCGGGACCAAGGGCCGGCTGGTTCTTAGCATCGTTGGATAAGAAGTTTGTTAAAAGACGGTTTTTAGAGGCGGCTGCGTGACCTCCTCCCCTCACTGAAGGGGCATCCGACGGATGCACGAGGTTGGGGAGTGTGCCCGATTGCTGCGGCGCTCCCCTTCGAGCTGAGCACGCAGCTCCTGACCGCAGGTTATACCCACAGCTTCGTCACATATTCATAGAACGCAAGTATATAAATACTTTCCTACCCATCTCCCCTGCTGCCGCCTCCTTAAGGAGGGGAGTAGTAGCAACATCTTCCTAAATAGAAGTGCATCTAAAGCCGCCACATCTCGTTAGAAATTATTCCGCTTATCTCCTCAGAGGAGAGCTGTGAGAGCGAGTAGTAGCTGCCGCCTGAGAGTTCGGCGATTTCGCGGCAATAGCCGAGCTTAAAGTTCTGCTGTCCATTCATCGCCGCCGTAGCTATTTCCGTTGCCACGGTCATCAAGCTCCCTTCAGCCGCCTCCGTGTCTATGACGACGACGTAAATATTCTCCTTATGGGCGAGCTCTGCGAGCGTCGCCAGCTCCTCGTATATATCGCCACCCCATAAAGGAACGTTCGCTCTGCCGTCGGAGACGAGGACAAGCATTTTTGCGTCTGCGTTGTGTTTCTGCCCTTCGGCGGCAAGCATGCGGAGTCCAAGTTCGAAACCTGCGGCGAGGGGCGTCCTCCCGCCAGTCGGGAGTTCCTCGAGCTGCTTCAACGCAAGATCCACGCTCGAACACAGCGGCAGTAGAACCTCTGCGGATGCGCCCCTGAAAGCTACGAGCCCTACCCGATCTCTGCTCTTATAGGAGTCAAGCAGCAGCGAAAGCACGGCACCCTTCGCCGCCTCCATTCTTCGCATTGCTGCCATCGAGCCGCTGGCGTCCACCACGAAGACGACGGCGGCGGACGCCTTTCTCTTGAAAACTTTCTCTCTTATATCTTCCATTTCTATCAAGATGGCGTTTTTCCCGCCCCGACGCTCTTTCTGCTTTGGTGCAGCGGCTCTTATCGTAGCGTCAAGAGCGACGTTCATGCTCGGAGGCATGCGTTTCGGGATGCGATACCCGACGTATTTGCCCCTCGTCGAGAAAGTTTCAAGCTTCCTGCCACTTTTCACGCCGAGCGGCGGCTTCCTTCGCTTAAAAGAAATTTGGCTCGTGTCTACAGGCTCGCCCACGCCGAACAAATACTCCTCCGTAGGCTGTCCGCTACTTTGTTCCCGAGACTCATGCTCATGTTTATGGTGCTCACCTCCGCTTTCCTCCTCTTGTTGCTGTTGTTCTCGTTTTTCAGGCTCATCCGCCTTTTGATGTTTGTGGTCATGTTTTTCTTGTGCCTGTTTTAACGTCTCCTTAAGACGTTCTTCATCAAGTCTCGGCGGCTCAAAGGGCTTTTTACGCATGCGGTGCGGGAGTGCGAGTTGCATGGCTTCCTCCACGTCCTCAAGCGTAACCTCAGTCCGTCCTTCAAAAGCGGCGATGGTCTTCGCAGTCCGCACCGTCGTGATTTCCGCACGATGTGTCCGCACGCCAAGCTCGATGCACGCCTCTGCGATTATGCGTAAAAGCTCGTCGCTTATCTTCACGTCGCTCAGCAATTCTTTCGCTTTCAGAATTTTCGAGCGTAATAGTCCCTGCTGTCGTTCGTATTTCCGGCGGAAGCCCTCGGAGTCCTGCTCGAACTCCTCGGCGATTTTCGCGATCTCAACACGCTTCTCCACGTCTTCTATGCTCTCGACCTCGACCTGAAGCCCGAACCTGTCGAGGAGCTGCGGGCGGAGCTCGCCCTCTTCTGGGTTCATTGTGCCGACGAGGATGAACTTCGCAGGATGTGCAACGGAGATCCCTTCACGTTCCACGACGTTCACGCCGAGCGCCGCCGCATCCAAAAGAACGTCAGCAACGTGATCATCAAGCAGGTTAACCTCATCTATGTAAAGAATCCCACGGTTCGCCGCCGCCAGAATGCCCGGTTCCAGCGCTTTTATTCCCTCTTTGATCACACGCTCCACGTCCAGCGTCCCGACCACCCTATCTTCGGTGGCGCCCAGCGGGAGGTCCACGACCGTCATTTTACGACGCATAATCCCGAGCGTCTCACCTCGCAAAAACCTCTCGTAGCAGGCGTCGCACATCTCCGTCGGGTCTCGCGGGTTGCAGTTGAACGGACAGCCCTTCACAACCTCGATCTCTGGCAGGAGTTCCGCCAGTGCTCTCACCGCAGTTGATTTCGCAGTGCCTTTCTCGCCCCTTATCAGGACGCCTCCGATTCTCGGATTTATGGCGTTAAATATCAACGCCTTTTTCATTTGATCCTGCCCGACGATCGCAGCGAACGGGAGCACCCCTTTCCTGAGCCTCATCCTCGCACCTCAAACCTCACCATAAAGTGGGAGACCATCTTAATAAAGTCACCTACTTTTGTAAGAAATGCTACATGATACTAATGTCTTAAGAAATTTTATGCTCCGCTTGAAGCATCCCAGGCAATGGCTTGGGCTTTGGGAAGAGGGCATATTTATGGGTGAAAAAGGAAAATGATGAAGGTTGCCTATTATGCGGTGATTGGATGACCCAACGCACGTTATTTCAGAAGCCGTTGGATTCGAGGGGGGAGCTTAACGCCCTCGTTGATAAGGCGGCGGACATCATCAGGACTGCAACCGATTACAAGTTCATTCTCGTCCTGCTTCTCATGAAAAGGATGAGTGACGTCTGGAGGGGCGAGTTTGAGGAGAAAAAGAAGGAGTTTATTGAGAAATTTAAGTTAGACAGGGATGTTGCTGAAAAGGAAGCTGAAAAAGAGGTTTATCACACTTACAACTTGCGGAGAGGTCTGTTATGGGAGGAGGTGACCAAGGACGTTAGGAGGCTTCCAGAAAACCTTTCAAATGCCTTAAGGGAGGTTGCCGAGCTCAACGAGGAGCTAAAAGGGATCTTAGACAGGTTTAATTTCTTAGAGTTTACGGTTCAGGAGCACAGGGAGAGGTGTTAAAATATGTCATCGCTCATGAGCTGGCACATCTCGTTGTCAAGAGATATACCTTTAAGAAGACGTTGCTGCTAATTCCTACTTTTTCAAAGGTAGGATACAGCAGGGGAGGTGGGTGGGTAGGTTTTTATAATATAGCTATCATATGGAGAGGCAGGAAGCGAAATGATAACCTACAAGTTCAGGTTATATCCGACGGAGGAGCA
>NZ_JBMXYC010000026.1:0-14562 GCF_053996935.1 Candidatus Alkanophaga liquidiphilum | reverse complement strand
TACGGGAAGCAAGTTGAGCTTCAGTGCCTTAACAACTACCCTTTCCACTCTCAGCACCCATATTAAGTTGAAGATATAAATATTCCGCCAATTCCTCCCAAGGCTTCTTTGGCGGTGGGAGTGTGAGCTGCGGTGTTGATGTGACAGGCTCACTGTGGATAATCACGGTCGCTTAGTCCAGTTATATCTCCAGCATTCTCTGCCCCATCCCTGTTGGCTTCCACCTATACGGGCGTTTCCCCTTCCTTTTCACGATCCTCTCACGCTCAAGTAGTCGCAAATGATGAATGGACGAGGAGTAACTTATTTTAGAGGCTTCTGCTATCTCTTTAGCAGTCATCTCATCCTTCAGAGCGTTGAGGATTTTCGTCCTTGCGGAAAGGCCGCTTTTCACATTTCTCACGAGCCGGAGGTATGCGTTCGGATGATATGCTGTCCTCCTCATCTTCCATCGTTCCGCACGCATATAATTTGTGGTTGTCGTCGTTGTGCGCTAAGATAAATGTATTTAATTGGAGCGCCAAAAGAGTAGGAACATGAAGCTAAGCGTGGCGTCCTCAGGGCACGCAGAGGCGCTCAAAGCAATACTAAAAAGTACGCGAGGTGCGGTGCGAGAGGTGTTCATTTCCAGCTCCTCAGAATTCATAGGTTCAATACGTTCGATTCTCGGAACGGATGCAAATTACATCGAGGAGCTTGCCGTCCAAGTTGAATTTGCGCACAAGCACGGGATTAGCGTGAACGTGGTCGCGAACACGACGTGCCTCGGTGGCTACCACCTGACAAGGGAAGGGCAGAATGCGGTGAAGTGGTACTTAAAGAAGCTTGAGGAAGTGGGAGTGGACTCAGTCACTGTGACCGACCCTTTCTTCCTTGAAATAGTAGTTGAGAACTACGACATGGAGGTTGCAGTTTCGTGTCTTGCACACGTGGATTCTGTGGAGCGTGCTTTGTTCTTCGAGGAGCTTGGGGCGAAATATATCACGCTCGACACGAACATCAACAGGGACTTTGAGACTTTGGAAAAGATAAGGGAGGCAACGAGCTGCGAGTTAAAGCTGATAGTGAACGAGAGTTGTATCTGGAAGTGTCCATTTCGCTACCAGCACGCAAACCTCACGTCGCATTTTTACGGCGTCGATCGAAAAGTCGGAATGCTCAGCGACTACTACCACGACAGGTGCGCAACGATGCGAGTGCGAAATCCAACGCTCATTACGAAGTCGCCTTGGATTCGCCCCGAAGACCTCAAGGAATACGAGGGAATCGGCATTCACTTTTTCAAAATTGCGGGGAGGACCCAACCTGTGAATTGGATTGTGAGGGCATTGCGGGCTTACGAGGAGCGAAGCTTCGACGGCAACCTCCTCGAGCTCCTCGACGTTACCAGAGAGCTGCGAGACCTGTTTTATGTGCCGAACAAGGAATTAGAGGGCGCCATCGAGAAGTGGAAGCATTGCAGCCGCAACTGTAGAGAGTGCAGCTTCTGCAAGGAGCTCACAATGCAGGTTTTTCGTGTCTGGGCGCATAAGGGGACGGAGAAGGAGCGGCTGCTGCCGCTTTCCGAATTCAGAAATTTGAGAGAATGAGGGGAAAGGAAGACGTTGTTGTTAATGGCGTCAGGTGCACGCTTGTAAAGAGGGGGAAAACTTGCGTGGTGCTATGCCCGCCGCATCCGCTGTTTGGCGGCTGTCGTCACGACGTCCGGCTCGTGCGCATCGCAGAGTGTCTTGCGGACGCCGACATTTCCTCGCTACGCCTCGACTACTCGAAATACAGCGGCGGTGCCTCCGAGGTCGAAGACGTGCTCTCGGTGCTTTCCTTTGCGGTCTGCGAGTTTAAGGCGGTGGGCGTGCTCGGCTATTCTTTCGGTGCGGTCGTTTCGTCGAATGCAGTGGCACGAGCGCTTGAAAACGGGCTGGACGTGAAAGCGTTTGCGGCGCTGTCCATCCTTCGCCGCGTCAACGGGCTGGAGGCGACGCTCAGCTTCCGGCTACCGAAGCTTTTCATCTACGGGCGGTTCGATTTCGTGGCGCCACTTTCGGAGTTCGAGCAGCTCTTCGAGGCTGCGAGCGAGCCTAAGGAGAGACTCGTACTCGATACTGACCACTTCTACGGTGGCGTTATTAACGACGCTGCTGAGCAGGTCTGCGAATTTTTTAGCCGTTATTTGAGGAAATAGAGGAATTGAATTTGTTTTACAAAATTGTGCCGGCAATAATGATGTTTAAGCGACTTTCAATTCGATGAAACGTGTGCGCGCTTGGGTCTTAGCGGGCGTTTCTATCGGATATTCGAGGCTTGCCAGGTTTTCTGTTTTCCCCTTTATACCGCTCCCGCCAACTGCTCTTCGAGACGCTCTTCACCAGCACTCTCTCCTATGGGCATGTCATACAAATTCGTCCCTATTTCGTCTCTATTAGCCTCTTATCAAGCTGATGCTGCGTTTGACGTTGCTGAGGTTGGTATTTATTGCCATGCTCTTACCGTTGATAGGGACCTTGTAACCGGCACGCCTGCGTCCCACAAACTGCTTTGCAAGCACGCTTTTCCCGCTGTCTGGGATACCTGTGAGGCTAATAACCGCAAGATACGAGATGCCACCGAGCGGCTTCTTCACATAACGCTCGCTCCCTTTTCTACCATATAAAACATTTCGTCAAGCTTTGTGCCTCGTGGCGACACTGAAAATCTTGGTTGCCTGCCTTACGCCCGCGGTTCGTAAATAACTACAATACCCCTTGAGGTCTTGTGCTCAAGCAGCTTGCTCTGCAATGCAGATACCTCCTCAAAGCTCTCTAGATTCACTATCTGGCTCCTTTAAGACTTAGATTCCAAAGCTCCTCTTTCTCCATTATATGCTCGCTTGGTGTATTTACTTTTATGAGGCGTCGTGTTGAGCTGGAAGTTGAGAGTAAGGGCAAGGCGCTCATCGAGCTGGACGATAGGAATCAGAGGATTGCTGAGAGAATCTACCAAAGCCTGCCGATTTATGGTGAAGCGAGGATGTGGCAGGAAGAGGTGTATTTCGAAGTGCCGCTGCGGCTCGGCGATGAGAATCCCTCGCCGAATGCCGAAAGGGGCGACGTTTCGTATTGGGAGCCCGGGCCCGCCATTTGCATATTCTTCGGCGGGTCTCAGCCGTATTCTCCCGTGAACCACATAGGAAAAGTGATAGAGGGTTTAGAGCTTTTCAGGGGCGTGAAAGAGGGCGAGAAAGTAGTATTGAAGAGGACGGATTAGCGCTGTTACAGGAACTTGATACTCAGACTTAAGCCTAATTTGCTCCTCGGTATTTCATTGGCTGCGAACACGCTTTCGACATCGAGCGCCGGGTGCGCCGCGTCTATCAGCATCACAAGCCCTCCTAGCGTCTGCTCATAAACTTCGGGACTCCAATCACCGAAGCAGCTGAATTCCAGGTATATACCAAACTCCGTGCTTGAAAACCTTATCGTTCCTGCATTCACAAAATGAACGCCTTCACACCTCGTAGAAATCTCCTCACAATACTTCCTTATTTCTGAGATCTTCAGAGGTGCATCTATAGCCTTGGGCTTATGAACCGCCTTTACTATAATCCTATCCGGAAATTCCTGCATCACCCTTTTAGTTAGTTCATCTTAATCTTATCAGAAGTGTTGGCGATTACGTCGCCGCCGCTGGCGGCTTGCACGTGAGTTTATTTGCGGAGGTTTTGAGCTTGGGAGAGCAATGTCGCATGTAGCTCAGGTGGCGGTGGTAGCAGCGTTGTCAAGCCTCAAGGAGGTCGCAAGGATGTACAACCTGTCAGAAAGGTTCATCGTTCAGGCATTTCTGCGTAGGATCAACGACCCGGACTTGGTGCAGAAATATCCTGATGCGACAGAGCGGGCAAGACACGTCGTCAGGTCGATCATCAGGAACATCGAGCTGATCGTCCACAGCCGTTTTAATTAGGTCTTCTCACACAAAACGTACGGCTGCCCGCAGCAGCCCGCCTCATACGCGGCAGCTACGCCCCGAGCTGCGTCCGGTTCAGAACCACGGCTGAGCCTTCGAGTCTCATCAGCGGGGTGACCAGAGAAAGTGCTTTTTCGTCTTTGAGAACGCCGAGCATGACCTTTTCGTGATGCCTTAACGCCTTTCTCACCAGTCCAGGGAGCCCGTTTAACCTCTCCCCGAAAAGATACTGGCGGAAAACTTCCCCGACCTTCTCCAACTCAACCCTCTTAACCCTCACAAGTTCCTTGTAAAGTTCCCTGAGCATCGGTCTCAGCTCAGCATCCAGGAGATGCAAGCCGCAGCAGTTTGTGGTTTCGAGGTTGAGAAGTCCTTCCTTACAGAGTCCGAACCCTAACTTGTACTTGCCGCAAGCTTTCCTTAGCTCTTTAAGGATGTCGGGCGCTTCAGCTTTAACGAGGCGTCCTTCCAGTGGGTATTCCGACCAGCGTTGCCAGAACTTTTCGTAGAGCGCAAGCTCGCCAGCTTCGATCCTTAGTAACTCCGTTATTATTTGCTCAATTCCGGAGCTTTTGCCCCTCTCGACGAACTCTTCTGTCGATGAGAACGAATATTTTGGTATTAAGGGCTGTATTCTCAGGACTTTCGGCGCTTCCAAGGAGCTCAACGCCTCTAACCTCTTTTCAGGAAGGGGCGCTAGCGGCTCGAGGTCATTGTAGCGTAATGAACTGATAGATACCTGAACTACAATAAGCCCATCCCTTGCCATAGAGTCCATCAGCCCTTTCCAAAGCTCCTTTGCGATCCTGTCGGACTTCGTGTATAGAATTATGGGGACGTCGTGCTCCCTTGCAATATTTAGGAGCTTAAAAGTTAGTTTGTAGCGTTCCTCGTCGTTTTGGAGCGGATCTGAGAGGGTTGCGAGCCGCATGGGTATTCTCAGGTCGAGCCTCTTAGCAAGCTTTAAAAAAGTTTTTAAAATGTCGAAATTTGGGGCGCCTCCTTTGCGATCCAACGGGCGTAGCAATATTTGCAGGAGTAAGAGCAGATGGAGTAGGGCTCCAGCCTGAAAATGGAATAGCAAAGCGTGCCTATGACCCTGCTGGGGTTGATCACAAATTCCATTATTTTCACATTAGGCTAAGTTGCTGAATAGTAAACTGACGCTGGATGCTGGTATAATGGCGTGATCGTACTTGATTGTCCAAGGTGACGTAGATGAGGGAGTTTCCCCTGCTCGACCAGCCGAGGGTGCGGCGCCTCCTATTCTACCCGCGGCGGGATTTCAGCGCCGAGCCCGCCGTTCAGGGGGCGAGATGCGTTTCCGTGGAGGTGGAGGCGGGCGTCAGGATCGTCTGCCGGTTTTATCCCGCCGGTAAAGGGAATCCGTCGATACTTTACTTCCACGGCAACGGCGAGACCGCTGGCGACTACGATTATATTGCGCCGGAATACACGTCCAGAGGAATTAATTTCTTCGTCGCCGATTATAGGGGCTACGGGCTCAGCGACGGTGAGCCTTCCGTCTCGGCGATGATAAACGACGCACACCCAATTTTCGCGGCGTTTAAGGAATTTCTGGAGAAAGAAGGCTATAAGCTTTCGCTTTTCGTCATGGGGCGCTCTTTAGGGAGCGCGCCGGCAATCGAGCTTGCTTACTGCTATCAAAACGAGCTTCGAGGGCTCATAATAGAGAGCGGCTTTGCGAATTCGGTCCGCCTCCTCTCGTACCTCGGAATTCTGAACCTCGACCCTGCACTCGAGGCGGAAAGTGGCATCGGGAACGTGATGAAAATAAGGTCTGTCGTGCTACCGACGCTCATCATTCATGCCGAGTTTGATACTCTCGTGCCGTTACAGGAGGGAAAGGAGCTTTTCGAGAGCGCAGGCGCTAAGGAGAAGAAACTTTTCGTCGTGCCGAATGCAGATCATAACACCATAATGCTCGTCGGCGGTGCAAGGTATTTCGATGAGATAGCAGGCTTCGTTCGTATCCATTCTCGGTGAGCGTTTGCTTGTCAAATAAGCTTTCGGTTTGATACGCAACATCAAACTGCTCGTGCTGCAGCTTAAGGCTAATTTCCTTCGTCGTCCCTCTTTTTGCTCCCTTCCCTGCATCGCGTGTGAAGTTTGAAGTCGTGATAATGACTAGTGGAACGTGCTAAATACCGTAGCGAACAAACCTTTTACCCTTTCATATTCATCGGGCGGCTCTCGGGGGAGGTCGTCCAGCATCATGACTTCAGCGGTCTCCGTTCGGGTTTGAGGCTTCTGTTGAAATATTGGTTGTAAGCGTTGCATATGTGAAAATTACGTGCAACGTCGCACACCCTCAAGAGAAGCAGCCGCATTGATTCACAACGGAAAAAGAAAGGGAGTTTGGAGGCATTAAGAGGGGGGAGGAAGAGGGATTAAAAGGATTAAAACTTTCTCTTATACTCCCTTACACCTCTCCCATGACCTCTTCAGGCGTTATCCTCTTCGTCTTTGCGGTGTACTCCCAGTCTGCGCGATCCTCACTTATCAATTCGGAAGTTTTCGCGTCAAAAAGGGCAACATACCACGATGCTTTGAACGATAATCTCCATCTTGGAAGCCTCCATCGTAGCGTGAACGTCTTTTCGTAGCCCGGAGGCAACCACAGCGAAATGTTGTTGATTATCGGGAGGCGTAGCCCGTAATCCGGTAGGTCAAGACGCCACAGGAACCTCACACGCCGCCACTCGTCCGTTGGGTTCGCAAGTGTTAAGTTTATGAGCATCGTGTCGCCGGCGGCGTATTCGTATTTGTCCGTCGAGACCGAGACCGCGGGCGTCGGCGGCGGTGGCGGCGGCAGCACCGTGATGAGCCTGCTCGTCGAGTTCTTCGCTCCGGCGTCGTCCGTGACGGTGAGCGTCGCCGTGTAGTTCCCCGCCGCTGAGTAGGCATGGGTTACCACCATTCCTGAAGCGGTCGTCCCATCCCCGAAGTCCCACTCGTAGCTTACAATGGAGCCTTCTGGGTCGTAGCTTTCGCTTGCGTCGAAGGTCACTGCTTGACCTACAACCGGATTCTCGGGCGAGTACGTGAAGTTTGCTACTGGGGGTTTGTTAGGAGCATATTCAAAGACTGTTGCTACCTTAGGTTCATTTTGAAGTGCTACTGGCATATCACTGTCAACGAATGTGGGATCCCATTCCTCAGGTGAGGCGTAGGATATGTCACAATCTGTGTACGTTAAGTTATTCCATATTTGTGGTGGATCGACCTGCCATTCTTCTACACCATATACATCAGAAGGTATATTACCTTCAAGATCGACCTTGAAGATCGACCCATACCACAGTTCCTCAGATCTATTTATATCGAAAACATCACCTACATTTCCGTAGTCACGACCCAACACATAATACCCATCATCTGCAGGTATAATTTTCCAAGCTTGCATACCATTCTTGTACTGTTTACACCATTGTGGATTGCCATCCGCATCTGTTTTGAGAAGAACTGGTACGTCACCACAAAAGATATCCCATGCCCCTAAAAGAAAGAGTAGGCCCCCGTCTTGTGTGGAGATCACATCTCCAAAACCTAAGCCCTCCAAGCTATCGTATGTTTTGGCCCATAACACGTTTCCATCCTTATCTATAGCCACTATCCACGGCTTTCTCATATATCCTTCCCATCCCCAGCCAACCTCGCCTGCAGCAATGTAAACACCATTGCTGTTCTCCACAATATGCCCAATACGATACTTCCAGATACCAGGCATACCTCCAAATCCATGAATTGCCCACTGAGGATGAAGATTACTGTCAAGCTTGATGATTCCTGAGTCTGCGGCATAATCTCCACGAGTACCAAGAGCCACGTAATTTCCAGAACTGTCACGTATCATATCGCTGCACCCTGGTCCCTCTCCACTCCACCACAGAGTTGTCTTCTTAGTAACATCTCCCGATTGATCCACGGACATGAATGTCACTCCGTGGTATACGTATGAATATGGCAACCCCCAATTGTCTGACTCTCCAATAACAACCTTATCACCATCAGAAACTATCACTGCTCCTCCATTGAAGTGATTCTTCGGCTCCTTACACCAGAGCACATTGAAGTTGTTATCCAAACCGACGAGATGGTCACCTGCAATGACTACATAGCCCCAACTCGTTTTTGCAATTTTCTCTATATCTCCTTTCAAAGTACTCTGATTGACCTCCATTGCTTTCTCATTCTCGATGTATCCCTCATCCCCGATTTCAGTCAGCCATACCCAGATTGAGTCTGGGTAGTGATAATATCCAGTCCATATAGCTGTCAATCTACCATCTGAAGCCGTTGCGTCAGGATTATCACCCACACCATCGACATCTGGTATTCCATGCCAGTAGTGGCGGTGGAAGAGATAGGTGTTTTGAGCACTTGCATTCGCTGTTACTACTATCGCTACCAATAACACAACCGCAGCCGAGATGAACAGTTTCCCATTCATCTCGCAACCCCTATCTACCTTTGGAGGATAGACCTTGGGAAGTTTAAGGAGCCTTAAAAAGTTTTCGGTTTTTTCTGATGGACGTGTCCACATAACATAAACACCACCGCAACCGATTATAGTATAGCATAAAAACTTACAGAACACATTCCAGTTTCTAACGGATTAAAACAGCTAATTGAGAGAAGAGCGTCTTTATCCGTGCTTCAGCGAAAAAACACCAACCTACCACGCTTCATAATCTCACCGCTGATGTTCAAATTCCCAACCAAGACTTCTCAAAGCATCCATCAACCATGCTTATCTTAATAATCCGGGCTTATTCTCGCAGTATTCTAGCACTCCCTTTAAAGACTTTAGTTAGATAATTCCGTGTTGTATAAACTCTCATAATCAACTCATTCCTCTCCACACCGCAGAATAAATATAGTATGCTTTTTATTCGCTTTAACAATTGTTTCGTCTGAGGCAATCAGATTTCTTTTTTTTCTCTGTTGTAACCGGTAGCTTCTCTTCAAATTTCTTTTCTTTATCCAGTTCCGGACAGAGGTTTTAGAAACCGGATGGAGCTCTGACAGAATTCCGGCAGCCCTTCCCCGAAGCCGTCTGAATATAAGCTAGGATCTTAATCGAAAGGCGGCACCTTATTCCTCTCAAACACCTTCAACTCCTCCACAATCCCCCTTACACTACGCATAAAAATAGTTCCCCGTATTTATAATCTTATGTGGACACGTCCCCGCATAACAAATAATGCGTTGCTGCCGATGCCACTGGTAAAAACAGAATCGAAAGGGGTATTGCAGATAAACGAAGGCGACATCGTTGTGTGCGCCGGCGGAGGCTTTTTCGGCGCAAAAGCCGTGCATTTGGCGAAAATCAGAGGGGCAAAGGTGCTCGTGCTTGATGTGGATGCAGAGTGCGAAGCTGTGCGGCAGGAGCTCTGCTCCTCCATTCATGACAGCTTTGCTCTTCGCAGCGTGCCGAGCGCCGGCGACGCCGTTTTAATCGTCGGAGATGCCATCGAGACGATGCTGCGGATTTTAGAGGCGCTGACGCCGAGCGTCATAGTGCCCGCAGTCCAAGGGCATTTCTTCGGCAAGCTCGTAAAAGCGTGGCTTGAGCGTCGCAACGTCAAAGTGCGAGCGGCAAGCGAACACTTAAAAGATGTGCTGTGCGGCATTCCGCGCCGTTTGGTGCTGCTTTGCGACGAGCGTGATGCCGTCGTCGTGACGAGCTACATGCCAAGCGGCGAAGTTTGTAAAGCAGGGTGCGTACAGCCGGAGATTTGCCCGGTTACGAAGGTGAGGAAGCCGGCACCGATGTTCCGCCTCCTTGAGTTCGCACTCGACGCTTGCGGCTTTGAGAGTTTTGTGCTGCGTTCCGAACTTCTCGACGGTGGCGTCGGTGGCGTCAGAGGCGAGGCGGTCGTGCGCACGCTCGATGCGTTGCGGCGACTGGAAGCTGAGCTATCTATGCGGGTGCTGGCAGTGGCGACAGCATGCGCCTGCCATGGCATTCTTAACTTGTTCTCCCTGAGCACTTCCGATTAAAGACGTGGGCATGCGACGAGCGGGAGCAAAGAAGCCCCTACAACAGCAATGACTTCTTTTATCCGCAAAACATTATTAAGATGCGCTTCGTGGAGCATCCTTTGATAAAGGAAGGCAGCATTGAAGAAAGAAAATATCAGATAACGATTGCCGAGAAGGCAAAGAAGGATTCTTTAATGGTTGTTCTGCCGACGGGCTTGGGGAAGACTGTCATTGCCGCTTTAGTAATTGCGGACAAGCTGCGAGAGGGCAAAATTTTATTTCTTGCGCCGACACGCCCGCTCGTGGAGCAGCACGCCACCTTTTTGAGAGGAGTGCTGAACATCGAGCCCACTTTTATAAAAACGCTCACCGGCAGCATACCCCCAGAAAAACGAAGCGAAGTGTGGGGAGACGCAAAAATAGTCGTTGCAACGCCGCAGGTCATCGAGAACGATTTGCTCTTAGGCAGAATAGAGCTAAGCGACGTTGCGCACGTGACGTTCGACGAATGTCATCGGGCGGTGGGCAACTACGCCTATGTTTTCATCTCAGAAAAATATCACGAGCAGCGAGCGGCGGTGAGCAAGAAGCCCTTGATCTTGGGGATGACGGCATCGCCGGGCAGCGACGAGTCCCGGATTATGGAAATATGTAAAAACCTCAGGATAAAGTTCGTAGAAGTCAGGACGGAGCATGACCCCGACGTCGCCCCGTATGTCTTCAGGAAGGATTTCGAGTGGGTGCGTGTGGACGTCCCTGAGGAGATGAAAGAGATAAGAAGTCTGCTGATGCAAGTTCTTGAGGAGAAGCTCAACGAGCTTTACGAGCTTGGAATCATAAAACGGCGGAGGAAGGATATAACAAAGACTGAGCTTTTAGAGCTACAAAGCATGTTGCAAGCGAAAATATCGCAGGAGCGAAGCTCAGCGCTGTATAGGGCGTTGTCGCTGCAGGCCGAGATTCTGAAGTTGAAGCACGCAGCAGAGCTCGTGGAGACGCAAGGACTCGTTGCTCTCCGTCGCTATTTCGAGCGACTGAGGAACGAAGCCGAGTCTCGTGGCGGGAGCCGGGCTGCGAAGAGGCTTATGAAGGACGAACGAGTGCGACGGGCGGTATTTCTGGCAAACGTTATCGACGAGGAGCATCCGAAGCTCGAAGTATTGAAGAGAATTTTGAAGCGGCAGCTAATGCTAAATAAGACTTCAAGAATCATGGTCTTTACGAACTTTAGGGACACTGCTGAAATGATAACGGCGGCGCTTCAAGAATTATACCCGCACGTGCGGGCAGTGCGCTTCGTCGGACAGGCGTCAAAACCCGACGACAAAGGTTTAAAGCAGAAAGAACAAGTCGAAATAATAAAAAAATTCAAAGACGGCGAGTATAACGTCCTTGTGGCTACATCCGTTGCGGAGGAGGGGTTGGACATCCCGTCCACCGACCTCGTCGTCTTCTACGAGCCAATACCTTCAGAGATAAGGAGCATTCAGCGGAAAGGCAGAGCTGGCAGACGTAAGGTCGGGAAGGTCGCAATCTTAATTGCCAAAGGCACGAGAGACGAAGCCTACTACTGGCTCAGCCGGAGAAAGGAGTTGAAGATGTTGCGCAAGATAAGCGAGCTCAGCTTAGAGCCAGATGCGTTAACACCCCACGCAAACGCAGAGCCGCCTGCAAGTGCAGACACAACAGCGAAAGAGAGCGGCGAGACAGACATCTCAGCCGATTCCATCAAGAAAAAAGCAATGCAGAAAAAACTTCAAGATTTTTTCTGGCGTGATGGTGCGGAGCCGAAGCTTGGTGCAGCGCGGAAGTCGAAGCAAGAAAAGAAGCTGAAAACGGAAGAGAAACAGAATGAGAGCGCCGAGCGGGAGAGAATAAGGATTTTTGTTGACCAGCGGGAGTTAAGGTCGCAAGTCATCAAGTTTCTTATGAGCTTTGATGTGAAGCTGGAGTTTAAGAATTTGGATGTTGGCGACTACGTGCTCAGCTCACGGGTCGGTGTAGAGCGAAAGACCGCTGTCGACTTCCTTACCTCGCTCGTCTCCGCAGAAAGGAACCTGTTGCGGCAGATAAAAGAACTGAGCGAGGCTTACGAGCGCCCCCTGCTTATCATTGAGGGCGACTTGAAAGCCGGCAGGACTCAAATCCACCCGAATGCCTTGCGAGGCGCACTCGCCGCCATACTTACGGACTTTGGCGTGCCAATCGTGCAGGTCGAGGACGAGAGAGAGACAGCCGCGCTCTTGCATGCGATTGCCAAGCGTGAGCAGCTCGAACTCAAGCGCGACGTGAGCCCACACGACAGGAAAACCGCAAAAACACTTAAAGAGCAACAGGAATATGTGGTGTCCGCAATCCCCGGCGTCGGCGTCGCCGTCGCAAGAAATTTGTTACGCAGATTTAAGACAGTCGAGCGTGTGATGACCGCCTCTGAAGAAGAGCTAATGAGCGTGGAGCGCGTCGGAGCGGCAACGGCTAAGCGAATAAGGCAGGTGCTCATAGCCGAGTATGACGATTAAGCCTTTGGTTGCGGAGCTGCCGTTTACGGTCGAGCCGTTTTTCTCGCTTATGTCCTTTGATGATGCGGGAACTTAGAAGCTTCTTATGCGGAGGAGCAAAAACCGGGGGATGATGCGGATACTCGTTGCAGGCTACTCTGTGAGGCACATTGCATGCTCAGGTGCTCGTGCGGGTTATGAAATCATTGCAGCGGACGCCTTCGGCGATGTGGATTTGAGGAGATGTGCTTGCGCTTACATGCCGCTCGACGAATTTTTGAAGATTCTCAAAAGGCAGCATGCAGGCGAGAGCGTCAACTCAGATGCAAATTTGAAAGGCGTAGATGCGATTATCCTCAGCTCCGGCGTAGAAACGACTTCTTTAAGGGCGTCGCCGCTACGTGGCAAGAGAATTCTGTGTAATGATGAAAGGAGGATGAAAGAGGTTTCAAACAAGCTTTGGCTGGCAAAAAAACTTGAGAGCATGGGCATTTTGCACCCCAAAACCTTCAGTAAGGAAGAGGTTGAAGAAAAGCTGCAATCGGGAGCGCATTTACGTTTCCCTCTGGTTGTGAAGCCGATATTTGGAGGTGGCGGCTTAGAAATTTCCATGTGCTTCAAGGAAAGCGAGTTGCGACGCTTCCTTTCATCCGCAAGCAGCCAAAATTTCATATTCCAAGAATTCGTTAAAGGCGAGCACACGAGCGTGTCCGTGCTTTCTTCAAAAAATGATGCGATTAGCATTTCCGCTAACGAGCAGCTACTCGGCATGCCGGAGCTCGGCACCCGCCGCCCGTTCCTTTACTGCGGCAACATCTCGCCGCTCGACGAGCGCAAGCTCGGAAGGTCGGCATCGAGGATGAAGGGGCTTGCTGAGGATGTCGTCAAGGAATTAAGGCTCATAGGCTCGAACGGCGTGGATTTCGTGTCCTCTGAAAAAGAGGATTTTGTCATCGAAGTGAACCCGAGATTCCAAGGTAGTCTGGACACCGTAGAGCTCGCCTTAAACGTGAATATCTTCGATGCGCACGTAAAAGCTTTTGACGGGCGCATTTCGCTTGACGAGCGGAAATTGGCGCCGAAAAGATACGCAGCTCGCCTTGTGGTCTTTGCGGAGCGCCCTGTCAGAGTCGAGCGAAGCCTTGACGTGCGTGGCGTCGTTGATGTGCCAGAGGTGGGGCGAGAGATAAGAAGTGAGGAACCGATTGCGAGTGCGCTTTGCACAGGCGAGACGAGAGCAAAAGCGCTGGCAAATGCAATGCAAGTCGTGAAGTTCATAAAATCCTGCGTTTCGCCTTTATAAGGATTTAAGCATGCGAAAAAAACTATGACGCTTAGAAAACGCTGCGAAAGCTTATGGTTTCGACTGTAGCAATGGATTAAGGAGAGTTTATTTAGACGTAAAATAGGGAACTGGGCAGCGAATCACGTCCATAGCAACTCGGCAGCGTGTCGAACCCCATCGCAACGAAAATTTTAAAATCGTGCGTCCCTTAAACCTGATGGTTAGAGGCGGTAAGAGAAGGTTAGGAGTATATGCGAACTGTTCGCATATCTTCCAGGATCCGAACTGTTCGGATATACCGGAGTTAAGTGAAATGCCCGCCGTCGCCTTGATGGAGGATGATAAAGATGTTGAATTCGGATGAAATATTAAAAAAAATTGAAGAGAGCAAGGACAAAATTAAGAAATTTGGAGTTAGGAGGATAGGCTTATTTGGTTCCTATATTAGGGGTGAACAGAAAAAAGGGAGCGATATAGACGTGCTAGTAGAATTTGAAAAAGGAAAGAAAACTTTTGACAACTATATGGAACTAAAATTCTTTCTGGAAGACTTATTCAACTGTAAAGTTGACCTTGTGATTCTGGAATCTATAAAGCCAGATTTGAAACCTCATATATTAAGGAGTGTGAAATATGCCACGGGAGTATAAAGTGTATTTGAGGGATATACTCGAGGCGATAGGTAAAATTGAGAGATATACGGAGAATATGAATTTTGAGGATTTTTCAAACAATGAATTAATTCAAGATGGTGTGATAAGAAATCTTGAAATAATAGGAGAGGCTGTAAAAAATCTACCTGATGATATTAAGAAAGATTATCCAGAA
>NZ_JBMXYC010000025.1:0-28230 GCF_053996935.1 Candidatus Alkanophaga liquidiphilum | reverse complement strand
TGAAGCAGCGATAAAGACGCTCTTCTCTCAATTAGCTGCTTTAATCCGTTAGAAACGGGAACGTGTTCTGTAATATGCTATACTATAATCGGTTGCGGTAGGCTTATGTTATGTGGACACGTCCGTTGTAAAAAGAGACATTCCAAACCTCAAGCCTAAATTTGAGAAAGATTTTAATAGAGGAGGTAAAAGATTGATGGCAGGAATTTCCTGCGACGAAGAGCACTCTGCGGCGCTTCGCACTTGCCCTTTGGTCACTTAACAGGTAAATATGCGTCTCGTTTCCGCTCGCTCAAATTTCACAAGACGAAACTTCACACATCTCAGAGCGTTGGACGCAATCGGGCGGTGCGGCTTGAAACAACAGAAACGGGTTGAAATGCGTGCGGCTGCTAGATCATGGTCTCCGCCTGAGCACGAGCACGCCCCTACACGAGAGTCATTGCCGCTCGGCGCCGCCGACGAGGATTTCCTTGATGCGGACGTGCGGCGCGTATTCCGCGACTGGAACTTCTTGCCCATCCTTCCCGCAGAAGCCGATGCTGCCGTGCTTGAAGTCCTTGCCGACGGCGTCCACGTTCTTTAAAACTTCAAGCGTGAGTCCCGAGAGCGAGACGTTCTTGAGACGTTGTTTCAGTTCACCTTGCTCCACTAAGAAAGCTTCTTCGGCGCTGAACTGAAATTCGCCCCGCGTCGTGTCAACTTGCCCGCCCCGCATGCCCTTTGCGTAAATCCCAAACTTCACATCCTCAAGCATTTCTTCAAAGCTCCAATCGCCGGGGTTGACGACGGTGTTGCTCATCCTGACGAGCGGGATTTCGCCGTAGCCTGCCGCCCTTGCGTTCCCCGTAGGCTCGATTTTGACGTCCGTGATGCCCGCCACCGTCTCGTTGTATCGCTCTTGACGCTCCTGAAGCCGCCGCAGTTCACCAGCCGTCTCTCGACTATGCAAGTATGAGACGAGCACGCCGTCCTTTATAAGCGTCGTGCGTCTGGCAGGGACGCCCTCGTCGTCGTATTTGTAAAAGCCGTGCGAGTATTCGATAGTGGGGTCGTCGAAGACGTTGAGTAGCGGCGACGCGATCTGCGTTCCAAGCTTGCTTGCAAGAATGGACTCGCCCGCAAGCACGTGATCGGCTTCGGCGGCATGCCCTAAGGCTTCATGCATGAAAACGCCCGTCAGCTTGTTATCCATAATTACTGGCACTCGCCCAGCGGGCGGCAGCTTCGCATCTAAAAGACGGACGGCACGGTCGGCAGCACGTAAAGCCGCACTTTCAATGCCCACTTCTTCAAAAAACTCCAAACCAGCGACGGCACCCACGCTTTCGGTTGCCTCCTGGAGGACGCCGCCACGCCTCGCCACCGCCCGCACCCTCAGCATCACTGCTGGCATCCTCGTTACGATGAAGGCGCCCTCGGAGTTCATGAAAAGCCGCTCCTCGAAGCCGTCGACATAGACGACGGTTACGCTTTTCACGTGCGGGTTGTGTGTTTTCGCGGCGTTGAAGGCATCTTTGACGAGCTTTAGCTTATCGTCAACACTAATGTCTTCGGGGCTTAACCTCGGCTTCAACGAAAATTCGTCCTCGACGGCAGAAACCTCCGCAAGCTCTATCTCACTACCAACTCGGGGAAGCGCCCTTGCGACGCCTAGCGCCTCCTCAAAAGCCTTTTTGACCCTAACTGTAGAGAGTTCGGTCGTCGAGGCGAATCCCCAGGCGCTCTCGTAAAGGACTCTCACGCCGCCCCCGCTATCTACACCGAAAGAAAGTTCACGCACACGCTCCTCATTAAGCTCGATTATGGTGCCGTATGTTCGTTCAACACGGATGTCCGCATACTTCGCACCGGCGTCGAGAGCGCAATCAAGGGCGGAACGCAATTTTAGACCATCCACCCTTCTCACGAAGTTTGATGACATGTCCTTCTCCATTAATTAGTCAAAAGATTAACATGTTGTTTCAAATTATTGCGGGTGGCGTGCGATACGTCACAACCTAACACACATGCCTTACAGCTCATTTATGAATTGTGCTCGCTCCAAGAGTTCTGAGCGGTAACCGCGTTCAAGTCGGGCTTGAAGCGTAATGGCATAAAAGATTTATTTTCCATTGCCAAAGTTAAGCCGATGATTGTGAAGCAGGTATTGAGCGAGGAGTTGCTGACGCTTGCGGAAGTGCACCGGATACTGAAGGAAATCAAAGAGGAGCATAAAGGAGAGGAGATGAGATATGAGAAGCGGCGGGTGCTGGAATATTCTACGAAGTTCTCAAAAATGGATGCAAAAACTTCGAGGAAGTTTTTGAACGAGCTTTTGGCGTTGGAGAAGATGAATGAGTTCATAGCGGTGAAGATTGTGGATTTGCTGCCGAGGAGTCGGGAGGAGCTTCGCTCGATATATGCGAAGGAGGGCTACACGCTCACTGAGGAGGAGTTGGATGCAATCCTCGACATAATTGCGAAGTATGAGTGAGATGGTGGGTAGGGGTATAAGGATGGTTCTTAAGGGGATGAAGGGGAAGAGGGACAAGGAGACTTATGCGTGGGTGCTGGACCTCCTGCCCTACGGCTACCCCAATGACCCGCGACCCGTGTATCAGAAGAAGCCGGTGGTGCAAGCTGTCGGCGAGGAGAGATTCACGCTCATGGAGCTTTCGCCAAAGCGAGGTAAGATGCCCAACCTCCATGAGCGTGTTTACATAGGCGAGGGGCACAGGGAGGTTATAGACCATGTGAACCGCCGCTTGAAATACGACGAACTGACGCCGTCTGCGAAAATAGAGCTGAGTTACGTCTTAGAGAAGATAGTTAAGGAGAATGAGGAGAAGTTTATAAGGGTGTTCAACGAGGCTTCGCCGATAACGACACGGCTACACACGCTCGACCTCCTACCGGGTATCGGGAAGAAGTTGATGTGGGCAATCCTTGAGGAACGTAAGAAAGGTCCTTTTAAGAGTTTTGAAGATTTGACAACGCGTGTTAAGGGGTTATACCATCCTGAGAAGATAATAACACGGAGGATAGAAGAGGAACTTAAGGATGAGAATCTCAAATATAAATTGTTTGTTGGTAGAGCAAGGATGTTTGAGGCGTTGTAGAGATGGCGACTGGAAAATATTGCCCGAGGTGCGGGTTCAGGGTTGATGATTTTTATTTTTGTCCAGCGTGCGGCCACAACCTTCGGCTGCGTGCGAAGCCCGCACCGTCACCGCCAAATCCTTTCGTCGCCGCCGTCCTCAATTTCATATTCCTCGGCGCCGGCTACCTCTATATGAGAAGGCGGCTCAAGCTTGGCGTTGGACTGCTTTTCGTCTTTTTCCTGTCCTTGCTTGGAGTCATCATTATGCAACTAGAAAATGCGGACATTGGGCTTCTTATCCTTGCAATTGCGGATGCCGCCTTATCGCTCACGCTTGCAATCGACGCTTACGAGACTGCGAAACTCAGTTTTTCCTCTTAATTCTGGCGGTCCG
The DNA here is from genome assembly GCF_053996935.1 of Candidatus Alkanophaga liquidiphilum. Taxonomy (NCBI): domain Archaea; kingdom Methanobacteriati; phylum Methanobacteriota; class Methanomicrobia; order Candidatus Alkanophagales; genus Candidatus Alkanophaga; species Candidatus Alkanophaga liquidiphilum. The sequence goes on along the minus strand of NZ_JBMXYC010000025.1, from coordinate 24,754 downwards.
TGTGCAGCAGCTGCACGGGGCTTAGCCTTTAGTGAGGTTAAATCTGAGCTGCCGGGGGTCGCTGAGCGAGAACACAGTTCGGATTGCCCAATCTTTTTCTCGCTCGTTTTCTTCCAGGAGGAAGTAAACCTTCTCGCCGGCGAGCCGCACGTCCGAGAACACTTTGAGGTCGTGCCCAACGCAGACGCTTTGGTCGCAGTAGAACTCGCAACGCTCGCCGTAAAAATAGAAGCAGCGGAACCTTGGCTTGAGCACACCGAGCGTCTTCCCGCCGAGCGTGTCTCGATGCAAAAATTCGCCACTTTCAGTGATTCGCTCCAGAGTTCGCAAGCGCCTCCGCGTCTCTTCTACCCTGCCCGTCACTTCAATACTCTTGACACGCATGCTTTCGGGTCTCCTGTCATTCTTTGGGAAGAATTCCGCAATCTCCACCTCCACCACGTCCCAGACGTTCAGCCCGTCTTCGACCGGGTAGAGCCTCTTCAATTCCCAATCATCGCTTATCGCCACAGCATTCTCGGCGTTGGCGTCGAGTAAAACCATGCTCAACCTCTCCGGCAGGAGCTCCTCGAACCTGCCCTCCTCAAACCACGAGCGCAACGCCCACAACTTCTTTCCCCCTCTTTTAAAACGCACCAAGCCGATGTCGCCTTGGAGCTTCCTCACATAAACATGATAAGGCGCCTTCTGCTTCAAGCGGCTCGACGCCGCCTTTATCTCATGCCACGTCAGCGGCTCGTCCCGCTCCATTAGTATCCTATAAACTTCGCCCTTGAACGCGTCATACCTCATGAGGACCGCCTGAAAAAACAAAGTTAAGTAGGGTTAAAAAGGTTTCAGGAGCGTGTTGCAGATGAGTGAAGAAAGTGGTAAAGAAGTTTTGAGGGATGAGGAGGGCGTTGAAGAAGTTTTGATGAAGTATAAGGAGGCAGGGAAAATAGTAGCGGAGGTGCGGGAGCAAGCGGTGACGATGGTTAAGGAGGGCGTGCTCCTCTTAGAGGTGGCGGAGTTCGTCGAGAGCGCCATCAGAGAGAAAGGTGCGGAGCCGGCGTTCCCATGCAACATCTCGCTCAATGAGGTGGCGGCGCATTCCACGCCCGCTCACGACGACAAGCGGGTCTTCGGTAATGACGTCGTCAAGCTGGACATCGGCGCCCATATTGACGGCTACATTGCGGATACCGCTGTGACCGTGGATCTGAGCGACGAGAACGGACGGCTCGTGGAAGCCTCAGAAGCAGCCCTGCGCGCGGCAATAGAAATAATTCACGAAGGCGTCAGCACCACAGAGATCGGCGCCGCCATCGAGAGGGTCATAAGGGAATACGGCTTCAGGCCTATTGTCAATCTCTCAGGACATGGGCTTGCGAGATATGTAGCGCACGCGCCGCCTACGATTCCGAACGTCGGGCAGCGGAGTGGCGTCACTCTCAAGGAGAACGACGTCGTCGCCATCGAGCCTTTTGCAACGAACGGCGCCGGCAAGGTCTCAGAAGGGAGCATCGTGGAGATTTACAGCTTAGTGAAAGCGAAGCCTGTGCGGCTCCCAGCAGCACGCAAGCTCCTTGAGGAGATAAGGAAGTATAATACACTGCCGTTCGCAAAGCGTTGGCTTCCGAGGGTGCAGCTCGACCTTGCGCTCCGAAACCTGGAAGCGGCGGGCGTCATACGCTCGTATCCAATTTTAAGAGAAGCAGCACGTGGCTTGATTTCACAGGCTGAGCACACCGTTATCGTGAAGAAAGACGGCTGCGAGATCACAACGGCATGACGAACGTGCGTGCGTGCGTGAGACTGAGCTGCGGCGATGAACAAAAAGAGCGTCACCTTGTTTTCGGGAAGTAAGGGCTCGACGGGAGCTGGCTGGGTTTCGAGTCTCGCAACCAGAGGACGTGAAAGGGTCAGAGATGCCGATCCGCTGGGCGAGTTTGGCGAATTCCGCACGTTCGTGACTGCGGGCGCCGCTTTTCGAACGCACATTCAAAATCGTGCCGAATGGAGTTAAAATAGGAAAGTATGACACATGGCTTTCGAAGTAATACTCGACATGTGTCATTTGGAAAGACTTTTAACGTTGCACTTGTTATAATAGTGCTGCGAGGGGAAGAGAGATGAGTGTGTCAGGCACAATAAATCTGATATGGCTCGAAGGGCAAGATTGTGCCGGCTGCACGATTTCGACGAAGCAGGCGAGCAACCCCACGCTCATTGACGTTCTCGTTGGCACAATCCCAGCCCTCGGAGAAATTCGCCTCGTCTTCCACCCCACGCTCATGCCTGATTGGGGTGAGGACGCCGCAAAGGTGCTCGTGGACGCCGCCGACGGAAAATACGACCCTTTCGTGCTCGTCCTTGAGGGCGCGATTCCCGATGAGAGTAAAGCTGTTGGAGGCGTCTTCTGCGTCGTTGGCGAGGTAGGCGAGAGGATTTTGAAGCTTGAGGACGTGGTGCGAGACCTTTCAAAACGGTGTGCAGCGGCGGTGGCTTTGGGAAGCTGCGCATCCTTTGGGGGGATTCCACATGGCTCGCCCAATCCCACAGGTGCGAGAGGGCTCCTTGACTTTCTCGGAAAGGACTGGAAGAGCGGGCTTGGACTCCCGGTGGTCTGCGTTCCGGGATGCCCGCCGAGACCAGACAACATAATTCAGGCGCTCGGCAGTTTGGTGCTTGTTGCGAGGGGTGTGACGCCCGTTCCTGAGCTGGACGAGTGGCACCGCCCGAAGTTCCTTTACGGCTACACTGCCCACGAGCTTTGTCCGATTTGCGGCTTCTACGCAGAGGGCAAGGACGCCCATGCTTTCGGCGAGCTTGGTTGTCTTGGCGGCATTGGCTGCAAGGGGATAATAACGAATTGCAACGCTTCTACTTCTTGGACCGACGGCTACGGCGGCTGCACGAGGACGGGCGTTCCGTGCTTTGGCTGCGCCGATCCGAATTTCCCAGACCCGCCAACTTCGCCCTTCTTCGCAAAAGCACCCGCAATGGCATTCGTAAAGGAAACCTTTGCTGGCAACTGGGGGCATTTCAAAATGGGGCTTGCGAGGTTGAAGAGGAGGAAGATTTGAGGTAAGGTGGTGTGAATGGCGGTCCGTGAGCTAACAATTGAGCCTATCACGAGGATTGAAGGGCATCTTGGTGCTCACGTCAAGATTGACACCGACGCCAGAAAAATAACGGATGCCTACGTTTACAGCCCGATGTTCAGAGGCTTTGAAATAATTTTGGTGGGAAGAGAGCCGGCAGAGGCGATTATGATAACGCAACGCTCCTGCGGGGTCTGTCCGGTGCCGCACGCGTATTCGTCGGCTATGGCAGTTGACCAGACGTATAAAGTGTCGCCACCGCCGATGGCGGTTGCGCTCCGGGTGCTTGTTCACGGCGCAGAACAGCTCTACGACGCTGAGGTCGGCGTTGTGAACCTTGAAGGATGCGATTACAGCGAGACTCTCGTGAAGAAGTTTAATCCTGACTGGTGGGAGGAGGCAGAGAAGGCAAATGCCGAGCGAGTGGACATCCACGGCTACGAGAAAATCTCAGATATCATGCGAGCGCTTAATCCCTTTACCGGTGAGCTTTACGTCCAGTCGCTGTTAATACAGAAGGCAGGGCACAATATGGCTGCAATTTTTGGGGCGAAGCACCCGCACGTCCATTCCTTCGTCCCCGGCGGGATCTCAAAGGCAAATCTGTCGCCTTCGGACTTCGAAGCTTACCTTACACTTCTGATGCGGCACATAGCGTTCTCGAAAAAGCTTGTCGCCGCAACTGATGACCTTCTCGACTTTGTGCTTAAGCAGGGTTACGAGGATGTGGGGACGAGGGAAGCAAATCTTTTCTCCGTCGGCGCCTACGACGCCCCTGAACGGTATTCCGCCGAATATTCCGACATTGGAAAGTTCGGGAAAGCGCGTCTCGTTTCTCCCGGCGTGATTCTGAACGGAGAACTTGTGACGACCGACCTTGTGGAAATAAACGTTGGCGTCAGAGAGTTCATCGGGCGTGGCTGGTATGAAAACGACTGGGAGCAAGAGTTCAGCACCGACCCACTCGGAAACAAGATTGAGCGAGAGCATCCGTGGAACAAGCGGACGAAGCCGAAGCCTGGGAAGTATGGAGACTGGACGGGTGCCTATTCTTGGGTGACCGCCTCTCGTTGGTTCAAGGGCGGTAAGAGCCACGTGGTCGAGCTTGGACCGCTTGCGAGGATGTGGGTCACCGCAAAAGCAGGACTCGTGCCAGAATCTACCGGCAACAGCCTACGCTTCGAGCTTCCTGCATCGCCAATCCCAGGGTTCTTCGCTGAGAAGTTGGAGCTGGAGTGGAAAATTCCGGAAAAGCCGAACGCAGTCGAAAGGATTAGGGCGAGAGCTTACTACCTCGCTTACACCGCTTATTGCATGCTGAAGATGGTGGGGAGTGCCTTAGAGCTGCTGAAAGCCGGAAAGACGGAGGTCTGGACGGAATACGAGCGTCCTAAGGAGGGAATGGGCTTCGGCGCTGTTGAGGCGATGCGGGGCGCTTGCATGCACTGGTGTGTCATGAAGAACGGCAAAATCCACAACTACCAGTATCAAGCGCCATCGACGTGGAACCTCTCCTGCAGAGACCCTGAGGGTCAGCCAGGACCTGTGGAGGACGCTCTACTCCAGACGCCCGTCACCGAAGCTGGCGACGTTGATGGCTGGAAAGGGATTGACGTTGTAAGAACGGTCAGGAGCTTCGATCCATGTCTTGGATGCGCAGTCCACGTCCACGTCGGAAATAAAGTCGTGAAGCACAAACTCCTGCCTTATCCCTCTAATTTTTAACATTAAGAGGCACATAACAATTGACGAGGACGAATCACCTTAGCCTTACAAGTCGCTTGTCCATATAAAGAAAGAAAAAAAGAAGAAATCAGCCCGCCAAGAGCCTCCACTCTGCCGTGTCTTTGCTCAGAAGTTCGTGCGTCGTGGCGTCGTAAATGTAGACGAGCTACTCTGCATGGAAAGGCGCTCTGAAAGCAGGCAGCCGCCAAGAAAGCGTGGACGTGCGCTCTAAGCCTGCGGATTGTGTTAGCGGTGTCGTCACCAATAGGAAGCTGGACCCGTATAGTCTGAGAAGTCAAGAGCCCAGCGGAAGATAACGCTCTGCGGCTCGCCTATCGGACTCGACAGGCTTATGAGCATCAGGTCGCCAGCTCTGTATTCTTCCGTGTTCGTGGAAATCTTGACTTGATGCCTGGCATCGGCGGCGCAAAGTAATTCTCAAGGGGTTCATCAGCGGATGATAATCAAAGTCGCCGTTTATGCCGTAAGGCGTGTCGCCGATTCCGTTGCCATCGCCGTCGTCTCCCATATAATCACTCCAGTAGTTGCCCATGTAGTTCTCGTAAGTTTCCCCTTCGTAAGTGTATGTTATTTTCTCCGTGGAGTCCAGACGTCTGCTGAATTGGTGTGTTGTCATTGCTCGAATAAAGCAGACAGATGCGACGACATGGCTGCCCGACGCCGTATTGTTTTTGAGATAGTTGTTGCTTGAATAATTATCTCCCGAGGAAGCATTGTCAACAGCTTACCGAATTCTGGCGTAGTCATCAAGCACGAGAATTGTCTTTGCGGAAACGGAACTTACGAGGACAAGCGTTGCAACAGCCAGCACGAGACTGCAACTGCTACCCTTCGCATGCCCGCGCCCTCTTTGGGTTAAAGGGCAATCTTATATGAAAATTCCTGTTTCCTTGAATGACATGAGCAAGAAATTACCTAAGTAAATGGGGAATTCCTAAAGCTTATCCAAAATTGTTCCATCAGACCCCGCGTGAAGCCTTACTTTTTGTCATTAATCAGGGCAAAAATAAACCTTACCGCTTTGCCGATAGCTCTTTCCACATTCTCGCTTAAACCCTCTCCCAATTCCACTTTTTCCACCTCACAGCCGATCACAACCACTTTCCTGGGAAGTGTGCCGATCGCCTTCGCAGTCATGATGATTTCCTCGACGCCCGTCTGGTGCAGGCTTATCTTCGTGATCATGCTCTCAGCCTCAATTGCGGCTTCTACGCCATCTTTACCAATTTCAGAGACGTAGAGCGTCCCCGGCGCTCCCTCTGCTTTAACGGCATCTATGAAAATCACGAGGTCGTAGTCCGCAAGGTCAGGAGCGAGCGTTGCGTCGCAAAGCCCCACATCCCTCAGTTCGACGCCTTCCGGCACGCCTGTCCTTTCAAGTTCTTCGACGACTCTCGGACCAAAGCCGTCATCGCCCATAAACTTGTTGCCGAAGCCTGCAACTAAAATTTTCACTGCCATGCGTCCCTCTCCATTTATACTAACAGGGAGCCTTTGACGAAAGGCGGAACGGCATATATTCCCATATTGCTGTATCTCCGGGGAAGTAGTTTTAAAGTTAGCGTCGTAGAGCGCTACATACCAAGAGGCGTTCTTACGTAGAAGTTTGAGGTTTTTGGCGTAACGTGATCTCCCGTTCGAAACTTGACGGGAGATGCACGTCATAATCGCGTAAATCAAGCCGCCACATGAAGTTCACATCCTGCAGCACTTCATGGGGTTTGCTAAGCGTATACTCACGAGCATGGTGTCGCTTGCGGCGTATTCGTCCTTATTGGTGCCTTATTCCGACAGAAGGTTGGGAGTTATCAAAGGCGCTATGAGCAGATATTTGTTCCCGTCTTCGTGTATGCGATAAGATGCAATCCCATCCTCGTCTGCGTCAGCCTCGACGTAGCTGCCCCAGTGGTTACCAACATGCTCGGCGTTCACCGCACTCTGTCTCGTACCGTAATCGTCGGGCACGTAAAGCGTGGCAGCAGAGACGCTGCCTACCAACACTAACGCAACCGACAGCGCGAGCGCGGCGGGTGCGAGGGGGAATACTTACACCTGAGGTCGCGGCATCCAAACACCTTGACGCAATTTTATGAAGGTGCGAGGAGGAATACTTACACCTGAGGAGGAAGCTTGGCAGAGAGCACTGGGCTATAGAGAAAATAGGGTTCCATAACACAACACTTCAAACAGTGTTCTCGTTGCGGCTCGATGAACACGAAAAGACCGCTCAAGGAGAGTATCCCTTTGCGATGATTGTGGATACCAATGTAACGCCCCTACCATAACGCAGCGAGGAACATATTGAAACGAGGCATGGGCTATATGCTCATATCAAGGGCGTTGTGACTCGACCCGAAGGGAGCGGTTTGTCCTTGCGACGAGCTACACTCCGCAACCTCTCGTATCCGAAGGATGCCCCTCTTAGTGAAGGAGAAGGTCACGTTCGAACTTCCAACGCGAGAGGCAAAGCTATGAAGCTGCGTTTCCGCTGTCATCGTAGACCCTTTTGGCGTGATTGCGGAACAGCATCTTCATCCCTTAATCAGGCTTCCAGCCTTTTTCGCAACGGCTTCAGCCATTTCGCTGAGCTTTGCGTTCCCACCGAGGTCGTATGTAACCGTCTTACCTTCAGAGATGACTTCCTCGACAGCCTGCCTTATGACAGCTGCCTTCTCGGTCTCTTCAAGATATTCAAGGAGCCACGCACCGGCGAGAATCATGGCTGTCGGGTTCACTTTGTCAAGTCCTGCGTATTTCGGGGCGGATCCATGAGCGGGCTCGAACATGGCGTAGGCGTCGCCGATGTTCGCCGAGGGTATGAGTCCGATGCTGCCGACGAGTGCCGAGCATTCTTCGCTGATAATGTCCATGAATAGGTTCGTGGAGAGCAGGACGGTCTCGTTGAAGATTTGGGGGTTTTTGATGAGCTGCTGCGCAATGTTGTCGATGTGATACTCCCAAAGCTCGACTTCCGGGTATTCTTCGGCGACCTTGCGGGTTTCCTCGACGAAGGCGCCGCAGGTTTTTTTCAGGATGTTGCTCTTGTGGATTGCGACGACCGCTCTGAATTTACGACGGCGGGCTTCCTCGAATGCGAACTTCGCAATGCGGTGGCACTGCCGCTTTGTGATTTTGCGGAGCGCGAGGATGACGTCGTCGCTCACCGCTACTTCCACGCCGAAGTATAGCCCCTCAGTCGCCTCACGCACGCACACGAAGTCAACGTCGCCGAGCGGTCTTTTCGTTCCTTTGAAGGTTTTTATGGGGCGGATGTTGGCGTAGAGGTCGAAATGCTGCCTTATGGAAACGGCAACGCTCTTCGGCGAGCCCTCGCCGCCGGGCGTAGTCGTTGGTCCTTTGAGGCAGGCGTCCGCCTCCTCCAAGACGCTCCAAGTTTTCTCGGGAATTAGAGAGCTGCCGCCATGCTCCTGCCACCAGTCGTAGCCAGCATCGCAAAATATCCACTCTACATCAGCTCCGACGGCGCTCAAAACCTTAAATGCGGCATCCATCAGCTCAGGACCAACGCCATCGCCTCTGATTACTGCTACTTTCCTCATGACAAAACGTTGTTTGCACCTAAAAATTTCTTCTTCCGAATGCGTGCAGTTCAGGTGCGAACTTCGTGCAGTTTTTCATATTTCGGGACGTTTTTATTCTGATGAACACATTTTTCGATTTACACATACACTCAGAGAGCGAGTCGCTTGAGCGGCTGCTGAGGGTCACTTCAAGGTATGGCTATTCATACATTGCCGTCCTCGAGGAGGACGAACGCTTCACGGGAAGACGGATTCAAAAAGAGGCGGGCGGCAAGCCTCAGTTGTTGCGTGGCGTGGAGATACAAGCAAAGGATGTTGCGGAGCTGCACAAAAAAATAAGGAGATATAGAAGAAGCGTTGACATTTTAGCAGTGCGGAGTGGCGACGACGCTGTGAACAGAGCAGCGCTGAAGGACAGTCGTGTAGATTTCCTCGCTCATATCGAGGGGGGAGACGAGCTTAATCACGTTGCGATGCGGTATGCGGCGGAAAGCGGCGTCGCTGTAGAGTTCAATGCCGTCAGCATAATAAACAGCAGGCGTGGCAGCCGCTCAAGAATCTTGCAGCGGGCGAGCGAGATGCTCAAGCTTGCGAGGAAATACGATGCAAGTATAATACTGACGAGCGGCGCACGCACGCTTTACGAGTTGAGGGCGCCGAGGGAGTTGATGGCGGTAGCTCGCCTTTTCGGTATGGAGCGGGAAGAGGCGTTGAAAGCGCTTACTGAGACGCCGTTGCGGGTTTTGAGGAGAAAGGAGGAGCGAGTGGTGCGTGTCATGCGGCTATGACAAGGCTATTGCCGTCTTTAAGGGAGAAGAAGCGGTATTTGGTGTTCGAGCTCCTGAGCGAGGGGGAGGTAGAGCGTGGCGAGTTCCTGAAGGAGCTTTGGGGTTCGTTGTATTCGCTCTTCGGCGAGACGGGAGCGAGTCGCTGCAGGCTCTGGCTCATAGACTTTGAGGACGCTGGCGTTTTCGATGATTTCAAAATGCACACAGGCATCGTACGCTGCGCACATACGAGGACGGAAGACGTGCGAGCGGCGCTCGCATGCATCACTTCGGTCGGCGGTAGAAAAGTCTCCATTCGGGTTAAAGGCATCTCGGGGACGATAAAAGCTGCGAGGCAAAAGTTCTTCTCGCAACGTGCAGGTGAGCGGGATGAGTGTTGCCGAAATAATAAGAGAGCGGCGGGAGCGAGTGGCACGGCTTAGCGAGCGCCGTAGCCTTACAGCAAGCATAAAACGAGCGAGAGCCAAAGAGCGAAAGCCAATAATCGCAGAGGTCAAGCGGCGCAGCCCCGCAGGGGAGATAAGGGATATCGACGTTGTGGAGGCTGCGAGGCTCTGCGAGGCGGGCGGCGCGTGTGGAATTTCGGTGCACACGAGCGCTGCTTTCGGCGGCGAGCCTGATGACCTTTTGCGAGTGAAGCTCAATGTCGGCATTCCCATCTTGATGAAAGATTTTGTAGTAAGCGAGTTTCAGGTCTATGAGGCTTACGTGCATGGTGCGGACGCCGTCCTTCTCATTGCAAGGTTTCTAAGTCCGGAGGAGCTACGGAGACTCGCAGAGCTTGCGCTGCATCTTGGACTGGAGCCTCTTGTGGAGCTGGATGCGAGCTTTGCCGCCACCTCCAAGGTTGAGGAGTATGGGGTTCTGCGTTACGGGCTCGTAGGCGTGAACAACCGGGATCTGACGACACTAAACGTTGATTTGCGGACGTTCGGCAGTGTCGTGCAGGCGACGCCAGCACTCAAGCAGAAAACGCTCGTGGCAATGAGTGGCGTGAACACTGTCGAGGACGCAAGAGCACTTTTCAAGCAGGGCGCAAAAGCCCTTCTTATCGGCACCGCAATCATGCGCAGCAACGACATAAAAGCAAAAGTCGAAGAGTTCGTGCACTGCTAAGCGGGACAGCGCCGCTGGACTGAGCAAGGAAGCCCTTAAAAGATGCGGAAGCAGTTTCTCCAAAAGAAAGCTCCAGTCGAATCGCAATAGATGAATGTTTTACTGAATGTTGTAACGGCGACGAGCGGCAAAGACACGGCTCCGACCCACCCATCCAGAAACCAGTGAAGCGATGTGGGATTGAAAGGATTTATTGTTGTGGTATAGTAAGTTGCTCAAGGTTATTTCTTGTATTTCACGCCCTTCAGGGTGAGTGCTTGGCGGTAGAGTTGTTCGAGGAGCATTATTCGGAAGAGGTCATGTGGGAAGATAAGCCTCGAGAACGAGATACGTTCACCTTCGACTTCGGGAGCGACGCCGTGCGGACCGCCGACAACAACGGAAACATCATCATATATGGAGCTTTTGACAAGTTGCAGCATGAAGGAGTCGTTCACGAGCATGCCGTTGGCGTCCATCACGTAAATCCCACCTTTGAGCAGCTTTTTAATGCGAGCAGCCTCCTCCCGCAGCCGCCGCTCCGGCGATGTCGCTTTTGACTCCGGGACTTCAAAAATCTCTGTTTTGAGGACGGCTTTTAACCTCGTGAGGTAGTATCCTTCAAGCTCACGATAAAGCTCGGAGGCGTTGCCCACGAAGATGAGCCGCAGCACCATGTTACCACCAAAGCAAATTAAGGCAAATGCGCTGAAATGGGCTGCGTAGCCTCACATTTCGGCGGCTTGACGACGAGCCACTGCCTCCCCACCGACTGGTGCACCACAATACCCTCAACAGCAACGTTCATTCTCTCCAAAAGCTCTTTTAAGCTACGCACGTAATTTCTAAGCATATGCTCATCACTGAGTATTTTTAAGCCCTCAGGGGCGGTGCACTCAAGCAGCCTCACGCACTCCGTCCCGCATGCTCGCAAATTCAGTAACTCAAGCCAATAATAGTCAGCAAAACTCTTTGTCTCCCTCACGACGGATTCGACGTCAGTAACATGCGGAATCACGGGGCTGATGAAGGTGTAAGCTCGTATTCCGCGCTCGCTCAGCGTTTTTAACGCAGTTACTCTCCGACGGTGCGTCACCGCCCGTGGCTCAAACTTCCTGTCGAGACCGCTGACTGTTAACCCTACCTCCAAGTCCCTAAACTCCTTCAAGACGTCTAAATCCCTGAGAACGAGGTCAGACTTCGTCAGCACGGACAGCCGCACGCCCTTATGCATGTTCGTTAAGACCCGTTGCGTTAGCAACAACTCTGCCTCTACAGGCTGATAAGGGTCGCTCACGCTTGACATGAAAACCCTGCCACGCACGTATTTACCTTTAACGAGCGTTGGCGCATTGATTTTTGCCTCGACCCAGCTTCCCCAGACGCCGTAATCCTTCCAGCGGCACATGAACTTCGCATAACAATAAAGACACGCGTGCTCACAGCCCACGTATTGGTTGATAACATAGCTCGCTCCCGGAATTCTCGTCCTCGTGAATATGCGCTTCGCTGCCCGCTTCACCACCTTCATTGCCAAAACCTTTACTACAATGTTGCAAGAAGAGACAAAAATGGTCTGGGTCAAGATTTGCGGCTTGACGAACGTCGAGGACGCAGTGACTGCTGCCGCTTTAGGTGCGGACGCTCTCGGTGCCGTGCTCGTCGAGGCATCGCCGAGGTTCGTGACTGCCGAGCGAGCGAGAGGAATGTTCTCCGAGGTAAGAGGAGAGCTTTTGGGGCGGGGGTTAAAAATGCCGGCGTTCGTCGTCGTCACGGTGGCGGAACGTCCAGAAGACGTTCTGAAGCTTGAAGCTGAACTGAAGGGCACAGGCGTGATGTGCGTCCAGCTCCATGGTGAAGAGCCGCCGAGCCTCGTGCGCGCTTTGAAGAAGCAGGGCTTGAAGCTTAGAATCATAAAGAAGGTGGGAGTTGGCGGCGCTAACGCCGATGCTGACGAGCTTATCAGGAGTGCCGCCGCTTACGACGCTGCGGGCGCCGACGCCATCCTCCTTGATACACAGGCGGAAACGCTTGGAGGCTCAGGAAGGGCGCACGACTGGCGACTGAGCCGAGCCGTGACTTTCGCCTTACAAGGTAGAGCCAAAGTAATACTCGCCGGCGGCTTGAACCCTGAGAACGTCGAAGCCGCCGTTAAGACCGTTAGGCCGTTCGGCGTGGACGTTTCGAGTGGCGTGGAGCTAAGAAAGGGAAAAAAAGATTCCGAAAAAGTGAAAAGGTTCATAGAAAGGGCAAAATCGGTTAGGGTTGAATAATCATGGCAGAGAAAATGCGGCGTCGAATCACGAGGGAGGAGGTATTAAACTGGTGGGAGGAGCGATTTGGAATAAGTAGGGATGTTTTTAAGCACTATGATTTTTATCAAAAGGGGGACAGGGTCTGGATAGTCTCAGGGGATGCTGCTAAGGTTCTTGATGAAATGAGGTGTGAGGTTGTAGGGATGAGCTTCATGAGGGTTTTCAGCGCTGGCCTTAAGCCGACGACGAGCGCCATACAGCTTTTTGGGAAGTTTGCGACGAGGAACGTCGTGGAGCTTGATTCGGGCGCCGCTTTTGAGTTCATGCAGCGGCGGAGCGTGCGTCTTGACGCTTCCCGCTTGAAGAACGTAACCGATGGCTACGTCGTCGTGAAATTTAAGGAACGAGGCACGCCGCTCGGCTGTGGCGTCCTGAAGGGCGATGAACTCGTGTCCCTGATACCTAAGGATAGGAGCGTGGAGCGATGGAAGTTAGAGAGCTTCAAAGACTTATAAAGGAGACTTACTTCGAGCGGGACTGGGAGAGGGGCGTGGAAAAGAACAATCTCTGGCTCGTCGAAGAGGTTGGAGAGATGACGAGGGCAATAAGGAAAGGGCGTCGCCCCGAGATAGAGGAGGAATTTGCGGACGTGCTTGCGTGGCTTTTATCCCTCGCGAACGTCCTTGGCGTTGACGTCGAAGCAGCTTTCCTCAAAAAATACGGCGGTGGCTGCCCACGCTGCGGGAGCAAACCATGCAGATGTTAGCATTATTATGGCTTGTTACGTCGCCTTTCCAGCTCAGCGGCGGCGCATGATGCAAACCGCCCCTCTGAAAGTCAAAACTGATTTATAAAGGTTGCCCGAAAATTAGGCAGATGGCAGGCGTCGTCAAAAACCTTTTCGGCATTCCGAAACTTGATGGACTTATTGGAGAAATCCCCCGTGGCTCTAATATCATGCTCTCAGCGCCGTCGCTGGGTATAGGCGAGACGCTCGTGAAGAACTTCGTGCAGACGGGCGTGCTTAACGACGAGGGCGTCATCTACGTCTCGACTAAGAAGTCCGGCGAGAGAATAATGGAGTGGTTCGAAGAGCCCATCGGCGGGCTGAGGGTCATAGATTGCACCTCGAGGCTGACTCCTGAGAAGGCGGAAAATGTGGGTTACGTGCCGTCTTTGGGCGACCTGACGAGGATAGGCGTCCACATCACCAATTTCTTGAAGGAACTTTGGAAGGATGGGGGGATGAAGAACATAAGATTCTGCTTTGACTCCATTTCTATGCTCCTGATGTATACTGATATAAGAGCGGTGTTTCGTTTCCTTCATGTCTTTCTCGGGAAGATTTCTAGCATTGAAGGCATAAGCTTAATAGTCGTGGACAGAGGCATGCATGAAGCTGAAGCTTCGATGCTTTTGCAGCTCGTCGAGGGGTTGTTGGAGGTGAAGAAGGAGGGAACTGCGAATTTTGTAAGATTCCAAGGCTTCGGCAGAGATACAGATTGGCAGGAGCTGGAGCTATGAGTGAGTGCCGAAGTGTGGGGCCGCGGGGATTTGAACCCCGGACAACTCGGTCTTCAGCCGAGCGCTCTCCCATGCTGAGCTACGGCCCACTGCTCTCTCGTTTGTATCAACACTTTAAATATTTTACCAAACGGTCAGCTTCTCCTCGATAAATCGAGGAGCTTGCTCTCGGAGGGGAGATGTTGCCAACAACCCTCATCGAGCCGGACGGGGCGGCTGACATCGCCCCCGGCTCTGGAACTCGGGGGCTGGGTGCTGAGAGTGGCAGAAATAGCCACGAAGCCCCGCTCCAGAGCCAGAGTTGCTATGTTTCTGCTTGCAGTCCTGTCCACGTTCGCCTCATAACCATATCTGCATTTAAACAGCCTTCTCTTTCCGTTGAAGAAAACCCAGTTCTTCTTCGATGCGTAACCACATTTAGGACATCTCTGAGAAGTCTTTGCAGCGGGAACTTCAACGACATCAATGCCGTGCTGCCATGCCACAGATTGAATGGCAATCCTGAACTTTGCAAACGGAATGCGATGTATCTTTCTATTAGCTCTCTTAGGCTTTCTCCCCTTGCCATTACGTTTCCTCAAGTGTTTGAGGTTCTCAATAGCAATCGCAGCATCGTATCTCATCGCAATCTCAACGATTTCACGGCTTACTTGCCACATCCTTGTTGTTACGAAGTTCCTTTCTGCAAGCTTCATCCTTTCGAGAGCACGCCGTGCCCTCTTATCTCCTTTATCTGCATAGCTTTGAAGCTTACTTCTCCGCTTCATGAGCTTCCACTGCTCGTGCCATATATCTTGTCCCAAATACAACTGCTTTCTAACTCCACCATCACCCCCCAGCACCGTCAAAGCAAAACTACCGCTGTTAACATCAACTCCTACAACTGCTTGATAATACTGCTTAACCTTAAACTTCTTTCTCAGGTTTGCGATGATAATATAACGACCATCCTTCCTATGCAACCTAAATTGAGTACATCTCCAACCATTGTTCATGTGCTCAATAAATCTCTTATAAGCACCTTCCTGCCTGATTGGCAATGCAATTCTGTTTCTATTAGTTGCGATGACAACAACAGGGTTACCTCGTTTTGTTTTAGCAAATTTCCCAGAACGTGGGATGTTATACCTGATTGGAACTTGCTTGAATTCTTTAGCATTCAAGTTCTCCCACACCTGATGAATACAATCAACGAGTATTTGGGAGTGCAGATTGCACTTTTGCTTGATAACAGGATAGGAGGTGGTATGTAGGATGGCGAAGTTCTCTGGATTGGCGGATTTGGCAATGGAAAGGATGCCATTGCAACAGCCAAGGACAGAACTAAATAACTCGGATAACAAGCGTCCTTTCCTCCTTGATAAAGGCAGCAAGTTGAGCTTTAGGGCTTTAACAACTTCCTTCTCAACCATCTGCACCCGAATAAGAATTGTCAAGAATATAAATAACTTCCGCCAATCCCTCCCCCTGAAGGGGCTTCCTTGGCGGTAGGAGCTGTGATGCGATGGCAGTGAAAGTGGATAGATATAAATGCGGGTATTGCGGAGCATGCGTGACTGTATGCCCGGCGGACGCCATCGAGCTCGTAGGCGTGTGTTTAGAAATTCGAGAGAGCTGCAATGAGTGCGGCGTCTGTGTGAATATTTGTCCGGTCGGGGCGTTAGAGCTTAAGAACGAGAGGTGAGAAGATGCGGGAGGAGAGATACGACGTAGTGGTCGTCGGCGCCGGTCCCGGCGGCTCTATTGCTGCGAGAACCGCTGCGGAGAGCGGTTTGAACGTCCTTTTAATCGAGAAGAATCAGGAAATAGGCGTGCCGGTGCGCTGCGCTGAGGGCGTTAGCAAGAGAGTTGAGGATTTTGTGAGGCTGCCTAAGGAGTGCATTGCCACTGAGGCTGCGGGCGCCCGCATCTTCAGCCCTGATGGCACCTGCGTCGAGCTTTCCGAGAAGACGACGCAAAGAAGGCTTGCGGAGGTGGGTTACGTCCTTGAGCGGAAGTTGTTTGACAAATATCTTGCGAGGCTCGCCGCCGACAGCGGCGTGGAGGTCAGAGTGAAAACGCAAGCAGTCTCTGTTTTGAGGAATGGAAGCTTCGTCAAGGGTGTCGTCACGAAAGATGCTTTTGGCGACACAGAGATTTTCGCAGACGTTGTCATCGCTGCGGACGGCGTCGAATCGAAAATAGGGCGGCTGGCGGGCTTGGAGACGAGGATTAAGCCGGCGGACTTGGAGGTTTGCGCTCAGTTTTACATGACCGGCGTTGACGTCGATGAGGACTTCAGCGAGTTTTATCTCGGCAACAGCATTGCGCCGGGCGGCTATGCTTGGGTCTTTCCTAAAGGAGAGCGTTCGGCAAACGTCGGCGTCGGGATAGAGGCGGCACGCTCGAAAAACGGCGCTCGTGCCCTTGACTACTTGAAGGCGTTTGTGAGGAGGAAGTTTCCGAAAGGGCGAGTGCTCGGCAAGATCTTCGGAGCAGTGCCGGTGAGCGGGCCGATAAAGAGCGTCGCCGATGGCATCATCCTCGTAGGGGACGCTGCCCGCCAAGCTGACCCACTGACCGGTGGCGGCATACTCAACGCCATAGAGGCAGGAAGAATCGCAGGAGAGGTCGTTGCCGAGGCTTTTGAGCGCAAAGATTTCTCAAAAGACTCGTTGCGCGAATACGAGGAAAGATGTAAGGAGCTGACTGAGGGTCTCATGAAAATGTATAAGGCGAGGCTGCTGGTGTCAAGGTTCAGCGATAAGGAGCTTAACAGGCTCGCCCGTTCCTTAGAAGGCGTGAAGTTCGGAGAGTTGAACGCCAGAGAGCTTCTTAAGGAGCTGATAAAAAGGAATCCGAGGCTTCTGACGAGTTTGGCTAAGCTGTTCCTATCATAAATTATAATTGCTCGACAAAGCGCTTAAGGAAAAATGCTAATAAGATAATGAACATTTGTTGAATTAATGGAAGAGGACAGAATAAGTATCCATGATGACAGGGGGAAGTTACTTGCCGAGAGGGTTCCGTTGAGCGCTATAAGTCCGCTGAGGAATGCAGCCATCAGGGAAATGCTTTACTGCATAAAGCGGACTGCGATTGTGGATGTGAAGAAGCTTGAGGATTCTCTGAAGACAGCAAGCGTCGGGGGCACGATGGCGATAGGCTGCGAGTGCAGGATTCTCGGCAGGGAACTGGACTTGCCGCTCGTCGAGAACATAGGGGCGATTGCTGATGAGGTTAAAAGGATGATAAAAGTGGAAGGGAGTGACGACGCCGATGTCAAGGTTCTCGACACTTCCCTCATCGTTCAGTTGCCAAAGGCTCGTGTTGAGACGGGGGCGGGTTACTCCCAGGTATATTTGGTGTCGGCAGCAGCAGTCGCATATGCGATAATCAAGATTTTTAAGCTCAGCGTCTTTGACGGCGTGGATATGCTGAAGGCGGCACTTCTCGGTAGGTATCCGCAGACTGTCTCGCCGGGCGGGGCAGTTTCTGCGCTGCTTGCGTTCCCGACGAAGCTTGAAACGATGGGCATTGCTTACCGAAGCCCTACAATAAACACGATAGTGGCACTTGCAGGTAAGAGAACGTTTGACGCCGTAGCGCTTGCCTCGATGCTGGAACATGCCGCCGCATTTGAATCTGGGAACGCCGTAGGGCCCTACGAGCGCTTTCAGCTCCTCGGTTTTGGTTACCAAGGGCTGAACGGTGGGAATATGGTTTACGAGCTCGTGAAGGAACATGGGAGAGGGACGCTTGTGGACATCATCGAGGCGGTGGTGAAAAGAGCCTTGGAGGATGGCGTGATATTCGTGGAGAAAGAGCTACCGTCGGGCTTTAAGGTTTACGCACCGAGAGACGTGGCGTTGTGGAATGCATATGCCGCTGCAGGGCTGCTTGCGGCGACCATCCAGAGTGTCGGCGCATCGAGAGCCGTTCAAAGTGCACCATCTGCCATGCTTTTTTACAATGATTTGTTGGGGATGCAGACAGGGCTGCCGTCTGTGGACTTCGGCAGAGCGCTCGGCACCGCCATCACTTATGAGTGGCTAACGCACGCCACTTATGGCGGTGGTGCTCCAGGCGTAATGTCGGGCGAGCACGTCGTCACAAGAGCGTCAAAGGGCTTCATAATACCGTGTGCGTGCGCCGCCGTCTGCTTGGACGCAGGAACGCAGGCTTACTCTCCGGAGATGACTTCCGGGAAATTTTTCAAAATTAGGAAAGTGTTGCCGGAGTTCCACCGCCCGCTTGAGCGCATAGCGCTGGCAGCGGCGCAGGAGGCGTAGTAGATGAAAGAGGATGTAGTTGAGAGGTTAAAAAAGGCTTTTGGAGAGGAGGACGCTACGAAGAGATATACAAAGTTTTACGAGCTGGGCGGCTGGCAGCAGTCGAAGCGCAAGACGGAGTTTGTGGAGTTTTCGAGGAAGTTGGCGGCAGAACGTGGAATCGTCGGCTACCAGCGGGAGCGTGAGGAGGAAATAGGCGGCGTGCCGCTGGGGCAGCGGCTTCTTGAAAACTTCAACATCACCGGGACGGACGTCATCTGTGAGTATGACGACTTCCAGCAGATAAACAATGCGGCGATGCAGCAGATGGCTGACGATATAAGACGGACTGCAGTCTTGGGGCTCGATATGCCGCACATGATTATTCAAAACCGTTTTGGCGTCTCGGTAACACCTGAGACTATAAATAGGTATTTAGAAGTGGCGAACCATGCAATGTGTGGCGGTGCAGTCGCCCAAGAGCACATGGCAGAAGTCCACCCCGGACTCGTGAGAGATACTTCAGTCAAGATTCTTACCGGCGACGACGAGCTGGCGGCGCACATAGACCCGCAATTTCTGATAGACTTGAACCGAGAGTATCCTGAGGAGAAGGCTGAAAAGGTGAAAGAGGGCATTGGGAAGCACGTTTATCAAGTAACGAGAATCCCAACGATCGCTGTTAGGATAGGCGACGGTGGGATAACGAGGCGGTGGAATGCAAATCAGAGCGCGCTTGCGTTCATAGTCGCTTACAAGCTCGGTGGCGGGTCCGTCCTTGCAGATTTCTCGCTCACGGCGAAGCACATGCAATACGTGCTGCTGGCGACGCCGACGTGGCCCCGCAGGGGACCGAAAGACAACGAGCCGGGCGGATTGCCCTACGGCTACATTGGCGACATTTGTCAGGCGGATGCGCTCACTGACGACCCTGTCCGCTACTGTGCGGAAGCCTCCGCTCTCGCCGGCTTCTATTACATTTCCATCTGGGTGAACAATTACGTCATCGGCGGCGTCGGCGCCTCCGCAGTCGCATATTTCTGTAGCGATGGTGTTCTCGATGATTTCTATCAACACGTTGCGGATTACGTCAAAGAGAAATACGGGGGCTTTGCGCAGGCGAAGCCGTCGTTCGATGTTGTGAGGGACGTCACTGAAGAAGCGGTTTTTTACATCCTTGAGCAATACAACAAGTATCCGCTGCTGCTGGAGTCGCACTGGGGCGGCGCCATACGCTTTGGGATGCTGCAGTCCACGGCGGCTGTTGGCGTCGGTCTCGCAACCGGGCACTCGCTCGCCGCGCATCTCGCGTTGCATTACACGCAGGCGTTCGTCGGCAAAGAGGCGTGGGGACGTGCTGGCTTCGGCTCCGGCGATTCCGTTGACCACATTAGCATTGCGTATGCAGCATCGGTCCGCCCTGATGAGGGTTTAGTGCCGGAGCTGCGAGGCGCGAACATGCCACAAGACTCAACGTCGGCGCTGATAATGGCAATAGAGCCCGCCTCTGTGTTCTCGCCGCATGCCGCTCGTGGCGACGCTTGGGTGCTCAGTCCGGTCATAAAGGGTGCATTTGCGGATTCGAACCTGCCTTTCGACTTTAAGAGGATAAGGGCAGAAATTGCAAAAGGTGCGCTTCGTGAATTCATGCCAGAGGGTGAACGTGACCTAATAAAACCGGCGAGGTGATTTTATGTCCGGAAATCCTTCGCCAAACTTGTATCCTGGGGATGACCGTGTTGCGGAGCGGCGGCGCTTCATCCTCGACCCAAAGAGCAAGTTCGAGAAGCTAAGGGAGATTCCTGATGAGGACCTGGTGCGGCTGTTGGGGCACAGAGCGCCCGGCGAAAAATACAGCTCGCTGCATCCGAGCTTGGACGAGCTGAAGCTGCCGGAAGACCCGATACGGGAGCTTGTGGAGCCGACCGACGGCGCTCGACACGGCGACCGCATCCGCTATATCCAAATCACAGATTCAGTCTATCATTCACCTTTGACTCCAGTATTCAGAGGCAGGATGTATCATGTGCGCTATCGAGGCATTGACACCATCACGTATTCAGGGAGAGAGTTGATGGAGGCACGTGAGCGGGACTTAGAGAAATATGCGAAGGAGTTGCTGGAGACCGAGCTTTTCGATCCTGCGAGGACTGCGGTTCGTGGCATCACTGTGCACGGCTCTGCCCTCCGTCTTGACGAAGACGGTCTGATGTTCGACGCAAGGCGTCGCTACTATTTCGATAAGAAGCGTGGCGAGGTCGTTTACACGAAAGACCAGATGGCGGTTCCAATGGACATGCCCGTCTCAGTAGGGAAGCCGCTGCCCGAGGATGTTCTTCTGGAAAAATCCATAGTTTACGGGCTGGACACCGCACACTATAAGGACGCAAAGGAGCTCTGGGAGGTAGCAGGCAGGATTTTCGAGATGCACGTCAAAGGCGGGCTGATCCCGGAACTGGTGGAGAAGAAAGAGTAATTTTTCCTTATTCTATTTTTACTGAATTTTACAAGTGAGTCTTGTGGCTGTTGGTGTAAGATTTGAAGAATGAGATGTTACTAATAACGACTGCAAGGAAGCCTTCAATGGAGGCGAGAACGCTGTGCAAGCGGCTGCGGGGCTTCACGCACTTTCCATACGTGAATCGGGGGAAGATGAGCCTTGAAGATGTTGTGAACACCGCCGCAGAACTTGGTTGTGACCATGTCATGCTCGTCTCGGACTTCAAAAGGCGTCCGGGCAGGCTTGAGATCCTTGACCTTGACTTGAACGCTACGCTCTCACTTTTCATCTCAGTGGCAAGGCTCGAAAAATTCAAGTGGCTGAAGAAGAAGCGAATAACGGTTGTGGGGCGGAGCGAGGTTGCAAGGCGGCTCTACGAAGCTTTCGGGCAAAATGCTATGTGGGTGAGGGGCGATGGGGAGAGCCTAAAAAAGGAGGGGCGTGTGGTCTTTGTTGACGCTCAGAACACAGTTTTAGAGTTTTTTGATGAAGGTGTCCAAATGATTTTGTTGAAGATACGTGGGGCGAAGCTTTTCTGATGTTTAACCCTTATTTGGAGCTACAAATCGTAAACAACTTGCTAAACGTCACTATTTCACAGCTTAGCTTGGGCGTCCACTTTGAAAATGAAAAATCAGGCTATCGAGGGCTAAAAACGGGTCAGTCCACTGCGACCAGAGCTGCACGGGATTTTTGACGGGCGTGAGCCTGCCACCGTCGGGGCTGAAGAGCTCAGCGTTGTAAAAAACGAAGCCCTCTTCGTTTTGGTGTTCGAGGTTGCTGCGTAGGATTTCACGCACGAGTCCCGCCTCACCAGCCTTTAACAGCAAGCGAATTAAGTAAGGTGTGTCCCTCGGCCAAACCATCGCTTCATGGTATTCGTCGTCGCCGTAGTAGCGGCGCTTCGGCGACGCCCGCACGAGAACGCCGAAGCAAAGACCCTTGCGCCGCATGAGCAACTCGCTCTTCACGACTTCCACGAACGTTCGCAACTCCCTATAGTCAAAAAAATCGGAAAGCAGGCTGAGAGCGACAACTGCAGGCGAGCCGAGCGTCCCGTCAGCTCGCCCTCTCATAACGCCACCCGCAGACACCAGATTATACAAAAACCTTTCCGTCTTGAAGACTCTTTTAAAGTTGCCTAACGCCCTTAAACGCAGCTCTCGCCAATTTCTCGCATGTAGCTGTAGTTCTGGCACTGCTTTGCCATCGAATTCCTCTGAATCACGGCTGAAACTCTCCAAAAAATCAGCAAACTCCTCAAAATGCCCCAAAGCGACTATCCACTGTGCATTTATTTCTGGCAAGAAAAATATTGGCTTGTTCACCTCTTTGACGGCATTCTCGACGCCGAGCTTCGAAATAAGCTCAAGCTCCCAGCTTTCAGGCACGCGTATCGGCATTTTCGTCCCGCATACTGTGCGAGTCCCGTCGGTCCACGAGTGCGAAGGCGTTGCAGAAAGCAAGGCGTTCTCGCAAAGTACGGGAGCGCCGTTGACTTTCTCTTGTGAGTTGCTGCGAAAACGCTCGACGGTAAGCTCCGCATGCTGTAAAATGCGGAGCGCAAAGCGCCACTTCTCCGAAGGCTCCTTGAGGAAGCCAAAAAGCCTGCCGGCGACGAGGAATGCGAGCAGTGTTGCATCCGCCGTGTTGTATTCGAGCGGAGCGCCACGGCGTTCTGGGAATTTGTTAGGCAGTCTGCCGTGCTCGTCTTGAAGCTCAAAAGCATCGAAAATTATACGTTCTACGGTCTTCAGCACGTCGAGGCGGTCTGCTGGCGGTGCGAAACCGATGCGTGAGAGCGTTTCCAGATTTGAAAGCAGTGCTTCAAACTGATCTCTCAGCCAGACCGTCCTAAACCAGAAGTCGCCAGCGTCTTGGAAAAATTTCGAATTCTTGAACATGCCGAACTTTGCGAGGGTGAGCGCTCTGAGAGCAACTGCGTGCCCGGCGGCGTTAAGCCTTTTTTTCGCTTCTATCGCCCATTTCAGCTCTGCGTCTTCGTTTTTCTCCAGCTCTTTCAAGGCAGTCTCGTACAGCTCTTCAAGTCTTTGTTCAGATGCGCCGCAGGTCAGCACAAGCACGCAGGCGTTCTCCACACCGCTCATAGGCGTTTTGCGGGCGTCGTTACAAAAATACACTTCAAGTTCACCAGGCGAGACGAGTGTCTTGTATTCGCTTATGAAAGTGGCGCCGTCAGTCTTCATCCGATAGCCAGAACCAAGTTTATAGCGCCAGCAAATTTCGTAACGAGCGCTCCTTAATTCGCATTTTGTTCTACAGCCGTCGTAGCCATGAATACGAAAGTATGTGAGTCTATCGCCGCTACGTGCGAGCCAGCCGTCTCTTATCTCGTAGAATTGATGCGCTTCAGGCGAGGACTCGTCATACATATGTCTAATGTCGAAAAACGGCTCAAGGACGAGAATTGGAGCGTTCGTCCTGAAAAGCAGGCGGGCGGCGATGCCCTCGCCCGCAAGAGCCATCAGATAGTAATCTACGGACACTCGCACGTTATCGCCTTCGTAAAAATAGACGGCTTTCCACGGGGATGCGACGACTTTTGTCGGTTTTAGCCGCGCGCAATCTCCTTTGCAATTGGTCTTCACGCCCACAGCAACACCGTCGAGGAAGTGGTGGTTTTCGCTGTCGAGCATGACGTTCAGTCCCTCGTAAGGATAATCTCTGTTTGGTATGAGCTTTTCAAGATAGCGCCCGCAGGGCACTGAAAATACCGACTGCGCCCACGAAGCTTGAGGTCTTTTCAGTATTACGTGCTTCGTCCTTGCAGGGTCTTTGTCCTCTACAGGTGGAAGCGTGGTGCTGAAAAAGTTTGAAGTCACACTTGAAACATAGGCATACTTGAAATATAGGTGTGTCTTTAAAATGTCATAGGAATGAGTTTTGAGACGGCGGACGGGCATGAAAGGAGCGTTATGGTTATCCGCATGGTTTTTGAGGCATATGTGCCGATTTTCAAAACTGTGGAAGACAGATGGGTCACGGATGAAGCTTTAAGGATAGGTTTAAATAAAAAAGAGTATCTTTCAACGCTCCGCTCCGACTGGTGGCATGCATTGAATTTTTTCCTTCACAGAGTGTTCTTCCGGGGACGAAGCGACGTCGTCAGCAGGAAATTCTTAGATAAAACCATCATGGTTTTACGTGGGATGCGCGGTGATGCGCCTAAGTTGGACGGACGAGCTTTGGACGCAGCATTAAAGGATGCTGGGGTGAATAACAGCAAAGACCGGAAGATGGTCATAGGAGCCATTCAATTTGCAGGCAGATTACCGAAATACGATTTTAACATCGTAGACTACGTGATAAGCGAGCATGAGCGAGGCGGAGCTTTGAAAGAGGTTCTTGAGAGCTTAAAAGATATTCCGGGGGTCGGCGACAAGACGGCTTCGATGTTCCTCCGGGACTTGTTCTATCATTTCCGAACGTCAGATCTCACGCAAGAGGAGTGCTCGTTGCTCCAGCCGATTGATGTGCATGTTCGTAGGGTTGCGCTCAGGACTGGACTTGTTTTCGAATATTTACGGCATAAGCTCGGGTGCACGCCCTCGCAGGCGGCTGCGCTGCTAAGCGAGGTAGGAGACATGCCGATTAAGCTTTCGATTTCGTATTTCTCGACGGTGGCGGACGTCTCGCCCCTTGAAGTTAACGGTGGTTTGTGGGTCGTCGGCAAAATCGCGTGTAAGCCTTTGAAGTTTGACAAACTGATTCCAAAGGGCAAATCGTGCGTCCACAACATGAGCACGCTCGAAAAGGAGTATGGCATCGACGAGCCACCGTTTCACGAGCGTCGTTGCTTGCTTCACCGCTTTTGCCCGCTCTACCATGTTAGTAAGGCATTGGAGCTTGAATAGCCTAGTGGGCGGCGAGCGCGGCACGAGCGATGCGATAAGCGACGAGGACTGCATTTATTCATTGTTCCCCCCCCTCCTGTCTTGCCAAAATGACGC